>JBBQGJ010000085.1:0-19571 GCA_038322925.1 Mycobacteriales bacterium | reverse complement strand
GGCGCTGTACGCGGCCACCGCGGCCGCGCAGGGCGCTCGTTGCAGGTCCGCCGCCTTAACGTAAAGACCGCCGTTGGCCACATAGGCATACGTGACCACCGCCCCGAGAGTGTCGTACACAGCCGGGGCGCCCATGACGGTCGGCCCGAACGTCTCGTAGGCTGTGCAGCTCGATCCATCGTGAGCGGTGAGCGTCGCGACAGCCACCCAGGTGCCGACCGGCGGCGGGCTCATCGCCGGGGTGTACCGGAAGTAGTCCACGCTCACGTTGTAGGCGCCGCCGGCCGCAGGCGTCACGACCGGCGGGGGCACGACCGGAGGCGGCGACGGTGTCGAGTCGATCGCGCCAACCGTCCGGGGCTCGTGGTACGTCACCGCGTTGCAGGTCGGCGCGCTCACCAGCGTTGCCCGGACCGCGCGGACGCAGAGCCAGAACTGCACGGAGTCGCCGGGCTGGGGCTGGGCCAGCGTGATCGTCTTCCGGCTGCCGCCATCCGGCTGCGTCCCGGCGTTCGAGTCGAGCTGGTACGTCACCGTCCCGGTGTCGTGCTGGAACCAGGTGCCGACCGCGGTCACCTGGTGCACCGCGGCATTGACGGTGGGCGCGCTGAACCGCACCGAATCCGGCGCCGTGGGTGTCTGGGCGACCGGCGGCGGGGTGACCACCGGGGGCGGCGGCACTGGCGGTCGCGGCACGACGGGCGGGACGATGACGGGGCGCGGCGGCAGCTGCACCCGCGCCCAGATCGGGTCCCGCCAGCGACTCGCCTGCAGGTGGTCCAAGCTCACGCGGAACGCGGTATCACTCGCCACGCCCCGCGGAATGGTCCAGCTCGCGTCGACGCGCACCGAGTCGGGGCCAACGGCGGTGGCGGTGACGGCCTGGGCGGCGCAGAGCGCCGGCAGGCAGCTGGCGAGCATCAGCGCGAGGGCGGTGACGACGAGACGGATCCGGGTCGAAGACATACCAGTCCTCACGTGAGAGTCAGCCCGCAAGCGCGCGCGCGCGGGCATACTGCATGGGACCGCCGAGCCGCTGGCCGCTGGCGCGCAGCACCTCGCGCCGGGCCGGGCCATCGCGGAGGCCGAGGTGGATCCACTGGGCGCCATCATGCGTCCGCTCGACGATCAGCTGGTCGAAGGGCAGGGGGCTCGCCGCAATGCGGTCGAACGCCACCGAGAGCGGCGGACCGATGGGCTGGAAGTCCACCGCCAGGCACGCGAGGTGCGCCGACTGCGCCACCCCGCCCACCGCCCGATTCAGCGCCGGGCACCGGTACCAGCTGGTGACCCGGAGCGGCACGCCGAGGAGCGTGCGCACCTGCTCCATTAGGGCCGCGATCCGCTCGAGGTTGTCGAGCAGATCGGACGGGACGGTGTTGTCGATCCCCAGCGCGTGCGCCGTGGCGCTCCGCTCAACCTCGTCCAGGCTGAAATGCGGCGAGACGAGGTGCGGGGCCGTCATCGCGCCGTCCCCCGGAGTGAGCGCTGGATCGCTTCCCAGGTGGGCCGCATGGCTGCCGCGGCCGCCTGCCCGTGCTGGCCGGCGCGGGCGCGATCGCGACGGAGCAGGTCTTCCCGGCTCGGTTCCTTCGGCTCGGGAATCATCGCGTCGGCATCCTCGTCATCGAACGCGGGCCGGTCCGTCATGGCGGCGCACCGGCGGGCGGGCCGGCCGGACTTTCGGGGTCAGCTTGCGACGCGCTTCGCAGCCGGAACGAGGCGACGGAGTCCGCCAATCGACCGCCCGTCAGCGGCAGAACCAGCGCGGGCACGCCGACGAGGAGCACTTCCGTGGCCGGGTGAATCAGGCCGGTCATCGCGGCTACCAAGACCCCACCGCCGAACAGCGCCAGGAGAATGGATGCGAGGCTCCGGAGCTTGTCGTACTGGATCTCGCCGTCCGGCGTGGCGAGCACGGAGGCCCACCGCACGGCCGTCATCGGAGCCCCTGCCGGCGGAGTTCCTCGACGACGTCGCGCGGCAGGTGGCGCATCTCGATCCGCATCGAATCGACCTGCGCCCGGAGGACCTGGACGGGCTGGGAGCCCTGACGGTCGATGCGCTCGACCTCGCGGGCGGTGCTCGTCACGTCGCCCCGGAGCACGGCGAAGCCGAGCGTCACGGAGATCACGGCGCCGACCACGATGACGACGGCACGGCGCGTGAACCGCCCCAGGGCGGCGTCGATCACGGGATCAACGTCGGACAGTTCGAGGACCGACACGGACACACCGTCGCGGTTCGTCACCTGTTGCATCGGCCTCCCTCCGGGGATACGACGGCGGCCAACCGGCTCAGGAACGCACAAAAGCCCCCGAGCCGGCGTTCCGGTTCGGGGGCCACAAGGGGCCACGATTGAGATGTCTGAAGGGTCTAATCTACTACCCTCCGGGCCATGCGTCTAGCGTGTCAGAACGCCGGCGACCCGGGGGTCGCCGGGTCCAGTGTGCCGTGCTCGGCCTCATGGGCTGCCAGCGCGGCGGCCCGCGACACCAGCCGAGCACTCACCCGTTCGAGCTGGTCCGCCGCCCGGGCGATGCCGGTCGTGGCCGTGGTCAGGTCATCGCAGCAGCGAAGCATGGCACCGAGCGTCTGGCCAGTCTCCTCCATCAGCGATGCTGAGGCCTGTGCCTCGTCCATCTGGTGCAATCGCAGCGCGTCCAGTTGCCGCTGCGCCTCCTGGCGGGCGCGCATGGCCACGCCGAGGAACGCCTTGATGTCGGGAAGCGGTAGCGTCGTATCATTCGACCGCTCCGCCATCCATTCTGCGAGCCCCATGGAGCCTCCTAATAGCCGACCGACAGGTTTGGGGTGGTGTAGGTGAGCTCGACGTATTCTACGCCATAGCTCCCCGCGTTGGTGCTGACGAGTAGGCGCAGGTTGAGGACATAGTGATATCCGCTGGCGACCAGCTCGCTGAGCGATTGGGTGTACGTCGTGTAGGCGAGCCGGGTAAAGGTGTGCGCCATTAGTGCCAGCGAGGTGAGCGCGTCGCCATTCATCCGGTAGATCTCCAACTCGAGCGCGTTGATCGACAGTGCGTCCATGTAGTACCGCATGTCCACCTGCGTGAGCGTGACGCCCGGTGGAATCAGAACGGAGACCCACCCGGTCCCGAGCAGAAAGTCGGCGTTCCAGACTGAGCCGTTGATGAATTTCCAGTTTTCAGTCGCTTGGGTCGGCACGAAATCGGCCACCGGAATCCGGATCACGCGCGTCATCCTGGTGATGGTGGTGCCGATGGCGGACAACGTCACCCAGCTACTCGCGACGCCGATACTGTTCACCGCCCGGATCCGGACGTCCACCGTCGTCTGGCCAGGAAGTGGCGTCACCAGGAAGCTGGTCGCGGCCACATCGACAATCGGTCCGTAATCCTGCCAGAGCGAGTCCGAGGACTGCTTCGCCTGTACGTCGTAGTGCTGGAGATACGGATCCGTCGAGGCAGTCCAGTTAAGCAAGCATTGGACGACGCGATCGAGGGCCGTGCCGGCGACCTGCGTCGTGGCGGTCAGGCTCGTGGGCGCTACGCAGGTCCACGGGTTTGGTAGTGACGAGTTGGGTTGCGATTCATAGAGCGTCTGGCTGATCGTGTAGGCGGTGGATTCGTACTCCCCGAGGACCAGCCGCACGGTCGCGTCCTGCAGGAGCCGAATATCCAGCACCCAGAACAACTTCGCGCTGAACCCCCCGGTCGAGTGCGTGACCGGCACCAGGTCCCCCACCTGCAGCTGCAGCGCCGCTTCCGTGGCCCGGACCGCGACCATGATAGCGTCCCGCCGCTCCTTCAGCGTCACCATGCCGATCTGCTCGGCCATGTAGGCGTTCGCCGTCATCGGCAGATCGACGTCCAGCACCGTCGGGAACCCGCCGTCCGCCGTCAGGTAGGCGTTCGCCGCCTTCGTCCGGGGCCAGACTTTTGTGTCTGCCTGATAGTTCTTGAGCTCGTCCACATAGGTCGCGCGGATCGAGTTGCCGACCTTCGTGATCCCCGGCATGGTGAACTGCCAGTCGCCGATGATGTTCGCTTCGGTCAGCGTGAACGACGTCGGGCTCACCACGCGCCGGATGTACGGCCGGAACGTGCCCCCCTCGTAGACCAGGTTCCCGCGGCAGCTGGAGAGGATGCGTTGGACGTTGTCGGCCACGGCCACGGACGGGTCGAGCCAGCCGTTGATCGTGAAGAGGTTCTGCGCGCTCGCGTCCGGCAGCGTGACCGAGGTTTCGCAGTAGGTCGCAAAGGTATTGAAGTCGCTGCTGGACATCTCGGTCGACGCGGCGCCGAGACCGTACCGCACCGAGGTCAGATAATCGTAGAGCGCCAGGATCGGATTCGTGGAATACGCCCAGGTGCTGGTGCGCGGGTCGTAGAGCTTCGAGCCCCGGACATCGACGGTGACCACCGGGATCCCGGTCGGGAAGACGTCCGTGTCGTACGTCAGCTTGAGGACGATATAGGCCACGCCACGGCCCTTCGACGTGCTGGGCCAGGCGCTCGCGAACTTGGCCGCCAGTGTGGTATCGACGTTCTGGGTATCGGTGCCCAGGTACTTCGTCACGGTCAGCTTGCCGACATACGGCGACTGGACGGTGCCGGCGGCATTGACCGCCATCCGGCCGTCGAAGTAGATCGCGTAGATCGCCTGAATGCCGCTGCCGTCCTGCGAGCCGTGGCACAGGGCGCCCACGATGTAGAGGTCCTTGTTGCTGGACCCGTCGACCTGCATGTCCACGAGCCGGAGGCCAAGCCGGGTGGCGCCGTACACAATAGGCAGGGGCGCCTGCGGATCCGTGACGTTGGCGAGCGCCTGCGCCTGGCCTTCGCTCGTCTTGAGCGAGGCGATCCCCGCCATGGCGAACTGAAGGCCGGCGTACGCGAGCCACGGCTGACCTGTTGCGACCCCAACCGCCAGTGCCGCAGAGCCGACGATGAACCGGAAGGCCGACCCGAAAAAACTCATCCCCGGCCCGCCCACTGTTGCGATCGCACCGGATCCAGCGACGCTGGCGAGGCCGAGCCCCAGTAAATCTTCCGCGTGGCGAGGTTCGGCACCGGCAAAAAGAAGGTGTCACCTTCGGTGCCCACGGACGCCGCCGCCGCGATGTTCGAGCGGTGGGAATCCACGTTGCAGAGCACCCCATGCGTCTGCTGCAGAAGTGCCAGTCGGGAGGTGAAGCGGGTCCGGATCGTGACAGTGCCGACCCCGTTGACCGGCCGGACGTCGTCGATCTCCCAGTCCTCGTTCATGAATCCGGAGAACATCAGGTATGGGTTGGCGACAACCGCCCCGGTGCTCTGGTTCCAGTGGGCATACCAGACCCTGGCCAAGCGGCCGCGGTACTGCTCTGCCACGATCGAGGCGAGGATGGTCTGGTCGACGCCGGAAAGTTGCACAGCGAGGCCAGCGGCGGCGTCATCGGCGCTTTCCCCCATCGCGTCGATGCCGATGTTCCCGCCCACCGCCGTCCATGTCTGGCTATTCCAGGAGAGGTCGCGGGCCGCCGTCGTGAAGCGCACGGTCCCCCCACCGAACTGGAGCTCGATCAGTTCGGTCTTCTCGGCGGTTCCCTGGGCGATGTCCGCCAGCAGTGCCGCGTTCAGCGCCCGGGTCAGATGGCCTCCTCGAAGCTCAGCACCAGACCGCCGATCAGTTTGGAGGCATCCGACGAGCCGAGCCCCTGCACGTCCGCGAGGTAGGCGTTGATCCGGACGTTGGTGTAGGTGAGCGCGGCATTGTTGGCCGGCGAGCCGCCCGTGAAGATCGGGGGGTTGATCGCGAGCGACGTGCCACCGCCCGAGAGATTCGGGGCGTTCGCGGTCAGTTGGAAGATGTTGGCCAAGCCCGCCACCCGGAAAATCTGGCCCGCCTTGAGGACCGGGTTCGAGCCGCTCCAGGTGTCGGTAACGAGCGAGCCGCCGGTCTGGCTCGCGCCGTTGACCAGCGATGCCCCGGACCCGCCGCCGTTGTGGATCGTATGGTGGTAGTGCTCGATGTCGAAGGACGTGCCGCCGCGCCAATAGAAATTGACAGCCGCGAGCAGTTCTTTCCCGACGTCCGACTCGGCATCGAACACGGGGAAGGTCTCGGTCCAGTGGACACCGATCTGGAGCGTCGAGCGCCGCTGGGGGCGGCCGGTCTGTCCCTTCGACTGCAGCGCCCCCGGCCACTCCAGGGGCGTGACCGTCGCCGGAGTGATGTTCCGCGGCCAAGCCGCCATTAGTTCCCCCCGTGGTAGAGGGCCTGGCGGTAGCCGCGCGAGCTCCGGACGGCCCGCAGCACCTGATCCGCGATCACCGGCCCGTGCTGCTCGAGCATGTCGACGGCGGTCGTCGTGTCCCAGGCCTGGATACTCGGCGCATAGGTGAAGTGCACGACGGTGTCGCCGCCGCGGAGCGACTGGCCCCGCGGAATGACGCGCTCCCCCTTCTGGAGGATGGCCGGCACTTCGTCACCGGCGATACCGCCGGCGTGCATGCGGGGCGCCCGGTAGAAGGCCGCCGCGGAGACGGTGCGCGGCGTGCCGTCCTGGCCGACGATGCCGCCCGTGTGGTACCCCTCGATCGGGATGTCGAAGGTGCCGGCCAGGCCACCGCTCCCGCCGGCCGCGGAGGCCGCGCCGCCGATCAGTTTTCCGAAGAACGCCTGCAGGCCACTCCCATCCCCGAAAATGGCGGCCGCCAGTTTCTGCGCGAGGATCTGATTGATCATGTGCGTCCAGGTCCGGAGCAGCCCACTCGCGAAGTCGGCGAACGCCGACAACCCCTTCGTCGGCAGGTCGTCGAAGAGGGTGGTCAGGTCGTCGGCGCTCCCACGAATCACGCTGCGCGTGGCCTCGAAGGCGTCGATCGTGTCACGCGCCGTGTGTTTCGTCTGATCGCTGGCTGCCTTCAGCGCGTCCCGCTGCCGAATGAGCCCCTGCAGGACCGCGATCTGCTCTTTGCTGACGCCCATCAGGGCCAGCTGGTAGAGCTGTGCCGCCTCGCTGCTCTGGCCCCAGGTGGCAATTGCCGCCTCCAGCTGGTGCTGCATGGTGGTGGCGCTGTCGATCGCGTCGGCATACGGCTTGTTGATCGCCTCCATCTCGTCGGCGGCGGCCTTCACCCGGTCCTTGAAGCGCTGTTGGGCGTCGATCTCGGCGGCCAAGGCCTTCGCATGGGCCACAACGCTCGCGCTGGCACCGAGGTGAGCCAGGCGATAGGCCTGGACCTGGGCGGCGGACTGCCCGGTGGTCGCCGCCTCCTGCTCGAGCTGACCGATCAGGCTCTTGACGGCGTCCGCCTGCTGCGTCGCGGCGGCGGTAGCGGCCGTCTGCGCATCGATCTTCTTGTGGAGCGCATCAAACTCGGCGAGGATGGCCGCAGCGTTGGGATTGTGCGCCAAGGCCATATCCTGCGCCAACTTGTAGCGTTCCGCCGCGTGCGCGCCCTGGCCGAGCGTGGCCGCCTCCAGCCGAAGGGCCGACATCAGGTCGTCCGACCCCTTGGTCATCGTGCGCGTGGCGTCGATGTACCGGCGACCCGCTTCCGTCGCGCCCTGGCTGAACTTCGCGATCTCGTCCTGCCAGCCCTTAATCCGGGTGTTCAGCTGGTCCACCCCGATCGGGGTAAGTCCGGGACCAGCCAGCGTGGCCCGCGCGGCCGCGATCTTCGTGTCCAGTTCCTTGATGGCCGTCGCCGCCTGTTGTTGCACGCGCGTCGCCGCCGCGCCCGGACGCTGGGAGTCATACCGCTGCTGGAATCCCGTCTGCAGCTTCGTGAAGGTGGCGTCCGCCTCTTCTTTCGCCTTCTTGGCCTTCTCGCGCATCGACTCGAAGGCGTACCCCACGAGCGCCACGCCGGCGGCCACCAAACCCACGATGCCGCCGCCGACGCCGAACTCCAGCAACTTCTCGCCCAGACGCGCGATGGGACCTCGAACGCCGAGCGCCTCGCGGGCCAGCTCGGTCAGCGGCCGCTTCGCCTTCTCCAGCGGGTCGAGAATCTGCAGCGTGGACGCGCGAAAGCCGCCCAGGGTCTTCTGGGCGGCGCCCATCTGTTGACGGAAGGAGGCCGTATTTGCGGTGAGGTCGACAATCAGTGATCCGGCGCGCGCCATGGACAACCCCTCTCCCTACGGCATGGTAGGCCGGTGACGGTCCACGTGGACCGGCGCCTCGATCTTGGCCGCGACCCGCGCGGCCAAGTCCGCCTGCAGGGCGGCGATGCGGCGGCGCTCGGCGAGGAGCTGGTCCCGCACAAACCACTCACCCAACTCCCGGCTACTCGCCTGCGCGAGCAGCGCGCTCTTCGTCATGCCGAGGCGCTCGGCGAGCTCGTAGTAGTAGAGCTGCTCGGGGTGGGCGCTGAGTCTTTTCCCATGTCCGCCTCCGCGACCGTGCCGATCCCGTTGACGAGCAGGATCTCGGAGGCGACCCGCTCCACGACGCGGCCATTCTTGCCGCCCAGGGCCGCGGCATCGTCCATCGCGAACACGCGGGTTCCAGCGTCATCGCACAGCCCGAGCGCTACGACCCGCGCGGCGAAGGTTGGCGGCGCCACCTCGCCCTGCGGGGTGGACGCGAGGAGTCCGACCAGTTCCTCGCGCTCGAAGCCGGTGAACTGCCGCACGAAAGCGGTGACGCCCCATTCCCCGACCTCGATCGGGTTGAGCGGCAGATCGGGCGCCGCCAGAATCAGGTCCTTGAGGCTCATGGTCAGGAGGTCTGACGCTGCATCGTGGACTTGGTCGGGACAAACTTGGCCTGGGTCGTCTGCATGTCGCCGACCTTCCCCGTGATCGGGTCGTAGCTCTGCAGGGTGCAGGTGCCGGTGAAGGCGGGGTTGGTCACCGACCGCGCGCCGGCGTCGGACCGCACTTCGATCGCCACCCCGGCAGCGCCCACCAGTGGGAACAGCGTGGCGTCCACCTTGCCGGTGGTGTAGTCCTGGAAGAACGTCACATCGACGCCGTACACCTTGAGGCCCGGCTTGTTGCTCCGCGTCGTGTCCCCCATGGCGGTATCGTCCTGCTGCTCCGCCTCGTAGTGCACGGAGATCTGCTGCACGTGGTCGCTCAGATCGACCGCGTTGAGCAACAGGTAGCCGTTGGTGATGACTTTTGTCGCCATGGTGCAACCCCCTTACTGGATGCCGACGATGAGGACGAAGGAGAACACCGGCGTCGTACCGGTGAGGGTATAACTCACGCGCCAGTACTGATCACTGATTGCCCCCGCGACGGGTGTGGCCCATTGCGAGCCGATCGCGGTGGCACCCGCGAACGTGATGCGGTCCGTTGGCGAGCCGAACCCCACGACGGCGGCACTCTGCACTTTCGCCGTGAGGTTCGGGCTCCCGGAGCCGCCCACGCTCAGTATGTGGAGGGCCGCGTAGAGCTTCTGTGTCGCGGCGACCGCGCCTAACTGCAGAACGCCGCCGGCGCCGGTGGCGCTCTTGGCACCATTCAGCAGAATGGTGCCACGCACCACGCGGCTGGTGGCTTCCCCGCGGACACTGAAGCCGAGCATCTCGCCGACCTTGCCCGTCAGCGAGTACGCCGCCATCGAGGGCTGGAAGGAGTAGGCTACTTCTCCCTCGGCCCCGGTGAGGGGGGCCAGCGACATGACGCGGTCGTCGACGCCGACAAGATTGAACAGCGTCGGGTCCACCCCGGCTGCGGCGTCGTTCCAGAAGCCCTCGTGTTGTGCCGCGACGGTGATCAGCCCAGGCTTGCTGCTACGGGTAGCATCCCCGTAGGCGGTATCGTCCTTCACGTCCGAGGCAAGCCGGAGTGCCATGGCGTTGAGATCGCCGCTCAGGTTGTAGCCGTCGAGCCAGCACTTCTGGGCGGTTAGAATCTGAGTCGCCATGAATCACGCCTCCTTGTAGGCGATCATGAGGTCGAGGACACAGACGTGTAGCACGGCCTGGTCGACGTAGGGAAGGTCGAGCTCGTTCTCGACCATGATGTCCTGGATCACGACCCCGCCCGCGGTCCCGCGAAACCGCTGGACCACGGCCCGCGCGGCCGAGCGCAGCGCGGTCGCGGCGGCGACCGTCTTCGCCATGCTGTCCATCTGGACCCGCGCCAGCACATCCCCGGTATCCACGCCCATCGCGGACGGACGCTGCGCCGAGACCAGTTGCAGCCGGATGGCCGGGTAGTCGCCGGATTCGGGCACGTCGACCGGGTAACAGCGGGTGCCGATCAGGCCCGTGACGGTGGCATCCGCGACCAGGATCGCGTACACGGCCGCGTAGACGTCGGCCACTTATGCCCCCCCGGTATGCAGCACGGTGGCGTCGAAGATGTGCTCGCACTCGAGCGCCAACTCCTGACGCAGCGCTTCGACCGCCTCTTCGGCCTTGGTGTCAAGCGCCGGCCGGAGAAACGGCCGGGGCGGGAGCGCGGGGATCTGCACTTCGCGGCCGAAGAAGATGCCGGCGACCTTATCGGCGAGCACCCGCTTCCCGCGCGCGCCGCGGGCCTTGACGACGTGCGCCTTCGAGCCGAACTCGATGATGATGGCGTAGAAGAACGTTCGCGTCGTTCCGATCGTGACCCGGACGCCCTCCTTGATCCGGGCGAGCCGGACATTGATCCCCCTGTCGGCCAGCGCCCCGGTGTGCCGAGGCGCCCGGCGACGCGCTTCAGTGGCGATCACGTCGCCCCCTTTCAGCGCAGCGCGCTCCAGGACCGCGCCGGCGGTGGCATTCGGCATCTGGCGCAACGCGACTTCCAGCGCATCGAGTCCTTCCACCCGGAACACCAGGCCATCCGCCATCAGGTCACCTCGTAGCCGCTCAGGAGCATCTCGCGGTGCCGTTCTTCCAAATCGGTCACCGACTCCAGCTCGATCACCCGAGCGCCCAGCACGAGCCGCATCCTGCGGGTCACGCCCACCATGTAGCGGATCTTCACCTGCATCGGCACCCGGGCGTGTTGACCGTCCGCGGCCACGAACTGGCGGCCATCCTGGGGCAGCACGTCGGCCCACGTCGTCGCGAACTCGTCCCAGACCGGTACGTCCTCGCCGGCGGCCGTCTTCGTGAGGCTCGCGATCTGCTGGATCGTTACCCGCCGCCGGAGTCGGCCGCCGCGCATCAGGCGAACTCCAGGATTCGGTACGGCCCCCAGAGCGCCGCCACGCCGAAGGGCAACTCGTTCACGGCAGACCCGATGATGGTGGCTTCGGCGTTCTCATACAGATTGCCGATCAGCAACAGCATCCCATGGCGGATCGCGGCCGGTACCGACGCTGGCTCGGTGCCGTATCCCGCGACGTACGTCACCCGGACCGCACCGAGCGTCGTGCCGCGGACACTCGGCCACGTGAGCCCGTACGCGGGCCGCAGCCGGGCCGGCTCGCTGTCGGCGTCCACCTGGTAGTCGGCCGGGTCCATCGTCTGGGTGGCCCCGGTGTCGTCCACGTACGTCACACTGGTGACGCTCTGGAGCCGCGGGTAGGGCAGCCGGATCACCTCCCGGGCCACGCGCACCGGATTCACCACGGGGAGCGTGTCCAGGCTCAGCCGCCATGTCTGGGTGATCAGCGCCCGGCCGAGGTACAGCTCCGCGTGGCTCCGGGCGGCGGCGATCAGCGCATCGACCAGGGCGTCCTGCTCATCGGTGTCGAGCCGCAGGTGGAGTTTCGCCACGTCCCGCTCGATCGGCTCGAGCACGGGCTCCACGGTCCGGATCAGCCCCATCTATCGCCCCCGCGCGCGCGGTCGCACCGCCCGCTCTGGGGTGACCAGCATTGCCGCCTCCGGCGCCTCCTCGACCGGGACCAGGACGCCCGACTCCAGCCAGGACCGGGCGACCACGGCGGGCACCTCCTCGGGCGTGAACGCCTCGCCCACACGCACCACCGTGCCCATCGCGTAGTGATAGGCGGTGCTGGACATCTCGACCGCGAGGCGTGCGCGCATACGTCTCCCAGAACGGCACAGCGAGCGGGGCACCCCGAGAGGCACCCCGTCGCTGGTCGGCTTACGTCGCCGAGTTCTTGTAGTAGGTGATCGGGTGCGTGCCGGCGTCGATCAGGTCGCCATCGGCCCGCATGAACCCGAGGAAGCCGACCTGATGGTAGTCGGCGTACCGCTCGACCAGGCGCAGCATGGTGACCGCCTTCACGCGCCGGATCTTGTACTTCGAGAAGTCGCCGAACAGGATCGACTTCGCGTTGGCGGCCATCACCGCCATGTCCTGGTTGATGGTGAACGGGTAGCCCAGGATGGTGTCGGGCGCGCCACCGGTCAGGCCCGCCTGCCAGAGCGGCCGGCCCTGGCTGTCCACGATCTTCCGGATCACGGCCAGCGAGCTGTCGTGCATCATGAACCGGACCTTGGGGCCTCGGCGGTAGGCCGGGTCCACCGAGTGGATCAGGTCCACCAGGTTGGCGTACTTCACGTCGAGCGTCGAGCCGGTGGCGCCGGTGACGCCGAGCGTCGCGGCGGTCACGACGCCATTCGGCTGCGAGGTGCCGGTGCCGGTGGTGAAGTGCGTGTTGGTGATGCGACCGAGCCGCTCGGCCAGCGCGCCGGACACGAACCCGTCGACGTTGAACGCCGAGTCCTGCAGGAGCTCGACCGGGACCAGGATCTGCTTCGAGCTGTACTTATAGGCGTCCAGCTGCACGACGCCGAAGCTCACGTCCTGGTTCGAGACCTGCGTGTTTTCGCCGAGCAGCGCGCCGGTCTGCGCCACGTCGGTCATGGTCGGCCAGGGCAGCGCGGCGCCGGTGTCGGTGTCGATGATGTCCGCCGCTTCCAGCATCCCGCCGAACGCCTTCATGGCCACGTCGAGCTGGTTGCTGAAGTCCTGCGCGAGCGTGTATCCGCCGCTCGAGCCGGTGCCCACGGTCAGGGCGCGGGACTCGGGGTCGAACCCGGACCGCAGGATGGCGCGATCCTCGGCGGTCATCTCGTCGGTGCCACGCCGCACCCAGGTGCGGAACGCCCGGGCATAGGCGGCGCGCGCCTCGTCGGCCGGGGCGGCCTCGCCGCGATCGCGGCCACCGGCCCTCGTGCCGCGGACCTCTTCGAGCTCGGCCGCGAGCTTGTCGGCCTTCTCGGCCCGCTCGATCGTGGCGCGCAGCTCGTCCTGCGCCGCGTCCAGCCGATCGAACTCGGCCGACTCGTCGGCGGTCATCGCCCGCGCCTCGGCGTGGGTCTTCTCGTGGAGCGCCTTCATCTGCTCCGCGAGCTGTCCGCGCTTTACGCGGAGTTCATTGAGTGCCATGGTGTGCCCCCTGCGAGTGAGTGTCGGGTCGGGGGCCACACAAAAGCGCGTGGACCTCCCAGGACCGTTGGTGAACGGTTCGCTGGATAGGTCCACGCGCGTGAGACGCACCTGTCGCTATCGCCACCCGCCCGGGCTCCCGGTGAGACCGGGTGCCGTGGGCAGGTGAAATCATCGTCGTCTGAGGTTCCAACTTACCGAGCGTCGGCGGCGGCGTCAACGTCAGAGCGTCGCGCGAATCACCCGGAGCCGATCCGATCGGAGATCGGGGACCACCGCCGGTGGCGGCGCCGGCGTGACCGCCTCGCGCCCCGCGTCGGCAATCTCCTGCAATGACCGCACACCGACCTCGGTCGCCGGATACGCCGGGTACGTCACCGGCGACACATCGAACAGCCGGACCTTCCGGAGCGTGCGCACCATGATCCCGTTCTCGGTCTCCCAAGCGTCGTCCAGGGTAATGAACCCGAACGACATCTGGGTCACATCGCCACGCTGCATGGACACCAACAGGTCACTGGCCCAACTGGTGGCCGGGGGGTCGAGGGAAATCCTCAACCCGCGCTGGTCTTCCTCCAAGCGGAGCGTACCCGCCGTATTCCGGCCGAGCACAAAGTTCGGATCGTGGTTGAAGAGCGCCCGCACGTCGTCCTGCTGAATCGCGTCGGTGAAAGCGCCGGGCGCGATCTGCTCGACGAACTCGCCATCGATGAGCTCGCTCCGGACGTTGAACAGGGCCGCGTACCCCTCGATGGTCCGAGGACCGTCCTGACCGGCCGGCGGTGCGGCCACCCGAAGCTCGTGGACCGCAAAGGCGCGTCGTTCGATGGTCAACATGGTCAGCTCTCCTTGGGGTTAAGCGGCCGCGCGCACTGCGCCCTCGACGAGCGCGGCTAAGCGGTCGAGGAGGTCTTGGGCTACGCCGGGCTCGGCCGCCGCCTCCAGTTCTACGCAGCGCGCCTCCGGATCATCGGTCCAGGCCCCGCGGCTGGCCGTCATCATCCGATCCGCCGCCGCTTCGGCGAATCCGCGGATGATCTCCGGTGGCAGGGTGGCACCGGCAAGTCCCGCATACGCCCGCGCGAACGCGGCCAGGGGCGGTTGCAGGGTCCGGAGCAGGTAGTCGCGATGCCCGTCGTAGGCGTCCGCCGGCGATTGCCCCTTCTTGACGGCGGCCCGGACGACCTGCGTCTCACGGCGCTGCGCCCGATGCACCGCGTCGACCAGCAACTCCTCGTGCGCCGCGATCAGCACGCCGCGGGCGGCGGGCGGGGCGGCCGTCGCGGCCGGGTCGGCCGTGGCGGGTGGCGCCCCGACCGGCGCCGGCACGGCCCCGGCCGGGATCATGTTGAGCGGCTTCAGGTATTCCGCGCCGTCGCCATTCGGCAGCGGGTTCATGTTCTCGATGCCCCGCACGTCATCCGCCGAGAGCCAGCCCCACTGGCGGCCCACCGCGTAGGCGGCATAGCGCGTCTGCAGGTCGCCGCGAAGCAGGCCGTCCACCAGAAACTCGACGAAGAACGTCGGCCGATCCGCCGCCGTCAGCAGCGACCGGCTCAGCGCCTGCTCCCAGCGCACTAGCCAGGGGCGCAGCGAGTAGATCACGAACTCCAGCGACTGCTGCTCGATGTTGTTGTTGGTGGACCGCTCCAGATCGCCGATCAGGTGGGGCGGCACCCGGAACATCCGGGCGATCTCGCTCACTTGGAATTTCCGGGTCTCCAGGAACTGGGCGTCGTCGTTCGGAATCGACGTCTGGTTCCACTTCATCCCCTCTTCGAGTATCGCGACACGGTGACTGTTGGCGAGCCCACCCTGCGACCGCTCCCACGACTCCCGGAGATTCTCCCGGCCCGCCTTGTCCAACTTGTTCGGATGCTCGAGCACACCGCCGGGGCGGCTCCCGTTCCCGAAGTAGCGCGCCGTGAAGTCGTCCGTGGCGAGCGAGGCCCCGATGTTCCGCCGCTGGAGCGCGATCGGCGAGTACCCGATCCGCCCGTCGAACCCGAGGCCGGGAACGTGGAGCACGTCCTCGGCCGGCAGGATGATGGTTTCCCCGAGCCCGTTCCCGCCCCACAGCTGCGTGAGATAGCGCTTGGTGGCGGTCGAGTAGTCCGGGCGGGTGCGATCGGGCAGGAGCGGCCAGAGTGCCACCGGGCGCCCGCTCCTGGTCCGCTGGATCTCCATGTAGGCGTTCCCCCAGAGCGTCACGTGCGCCTGGGTGGTCTCGAAGAAGGTGAACGGCGTGATCTCGGGGTTCGGGGTGTTGTGCAGGAGGTTGTAGATCGGATGGTCCACCGCCCGCGACTTGCCGCCCGGCGTCCGCTCGTAGACATGCAACGGGAGCGACGCCACCGTCTCGGCCAGGACACGCACCGCCGCATAGACCGCGCTCGACTGCAACGCGCGCCGTTCGTTGACGACGATCCCCGCGACATCGGAGCCGTCCCCGAACGCGCCGAACGCCTGATAGAGCCAGGTGTCCGGATTCGATAGGTTGGTCGAGGGGTTCTCGGGCGACCCGCCGCGACGTTCCAGGAGCCCGCCGAGGATACTCATGCCGGCTCCTTCCGCTGCGGCTCACGGCGCGCCAGCAGGAGCCCGGCGCCGATCGCCGCGAGTCCGCCCACCACGCCGAGCAGCCACGGCGCGACCGCGTAGAGACTCACGAGCAGGAGGAGCCCGCCCACCACGACCAGGAGATCCGCGAATCCCGGCTTCATAGGGTCATGA
Organism: Mycobacteriales bacterium; assembly: GCA_038322925.1. Classification (GTDB taxonomy): domain Bacteria; phylum Actinomycetota; class Actinomycetes; order Mycobacteriales; family Nakamurellaceae; genus Nakamurella. The sequence continues at coordinate 3,612 of JBBQGJ010000085.1, read as the reverse complement.
TCCCCTGGGTGGAATAGATGGAGGTCGCATCCGCGGCCACCGTGGCCCGACCCAGCGCCATCACCGCCGCCACGATCCCGTCGATGCGGCCGGTCGAGAGCTTCTTCGACGGCGTGATATTCCCGTTGTCGTCCACTTTCACCGCCACGTTGCCGGCCATCCAGCGGAGCACGTCGTTCGCCCCATGCGCGAGCTTCGCGTCGAGGATCAACCCCTCGAGGTATTTCATCGGCGCGGACAGGGTCCTGGCGCCCTGCCGCATCTCGACCATCTGGAACCCGTCGGTCTGCAGCTGCACCGCCAGCTGCGTGGCGTTCCACGGGTCGTAGCCGATTTCGCGGATCCGGTACCGCTGCCCCAGCTGGCCGACCCGCGCCCGGAGCACGTCGTAATCGACTACGTTGCCGTCGGTCCCCTCGATCAGGCCCTGCCGCTGCCAGACGTCGTAGGGCACGCGATCCACCAGGTGCCCCTCCGACACCTTCGTGATCCGGTCCTCCGGCACCCAGAAGTGGGCCAGGAGCCGCCAGAGCTCGTCCTCGCCCGCCGGCGGGAAGACCAGGAGAAACGCCGTGAGGTCCGTCGTGGCCGAGAGGTCCAGGCCGCCGAAGCACTCGCGGCCGGCCAGCGCCTCGGGGTCCACCTCGTCCCCGCATTCGTCCCACCGCGCCATGTCGACCCAACGCTCGGCCTGCTCGACCCATTGGTTGAGCCGCTTGCAGCGGAAGTTGTTTTGCGCCGCCGGCAGCTCGGCGGCCTTCGCCGCCTGGCGCTCGAGCTCGTCCACCGCCACCGAGACGCCGAGTCCCGGATTGGCCTTCACCCAGACGGTCGGGTCGCGCCAGTCGTCCCCGGGATCCAGCGTCGCCACGAATGCAAACACACTGTCCGTGCTCACATCGCTCAGGAGCCCGTCGAGGATCTTGACCGCGTACGTCCGGAGCTCGTAGCAGATCCCCCGGATGAACCCCGCCGTCGTGATCGCGAACATGAGCGGCTGCTGCCGTGCGCCGACCGCCGTCTCCAGCACGTCCCAGGTCCCGCGCGTCTTGTGCGCATGGAGCTCATCCACCAGCGCGCAGTGGACGTTGAGGCCGTCCATGCCGTCCTCGTCCGCGCCCAGCGGCTCGAACTTCGACGCCGTGGAGAGGACCGACAAATTCGCCTTATAGACCGCGACCAGCCGCTTGAGCCCGGGCGACCGCTTGACCATCTGCGCCGCCGCATCAAAGACGATTTTGGCCTGGTCTCGCTTCGTCGCCGCGCTGTAGACCTCGGCCCCGGCCTCGCCATCAGCGACCAGCATGTAGAGCCCGATCCCGCCGGCGATCGTCGATTTTCCGTTCTTCCTGGCGATCTCGCAGTAGGCGGTCCGAAACCGCCGCGTCCCGTCGCGGCGCCGCCAGCCGAACAAGCTCCCCACGATGAACCGCTGCCAGGGCTCGAGCACCAGCGGCTGGCCCGCCCATTTGCCCTTGTAGTGCCGCAGGTGCCGGAAGAACTCCAGCGCATGCCAGGCGGTGCGGGCCGGCGCCGGCTTCCCTTTCGCACTCGGGTGGCCGAGGCGCCAGATGTACCCGCGCGCCTTGGCCGTCTTCAGGTCGTCCAGGTGCCGTTGACACGCCTGCCGCACCAGCTGCCCGGCGACCACCTTGCCGCGCACCACGTCCCTGGCGTAACCGGTGACGGGATCGACGATCTTAACGGCCCGCGCCAATCAGCTCCTCGAGTGGGTCCCGGGCCGCGTCAGGCGTGATCTGCACCTTCGTCCGGCTTGACGGCGTGAGCCCGAACTCGGTCAGCATCCGCGTCACCCGGCGATAGGCATCCGACGCGATCGTCACTTCCGGCCGCTGGCGGGTCATCGTTCCGCCAGCCTCGGTGACGCAGCTGTAGGTCATGCCGCCGCGCGTGATCACCTCGCGCGCCGCCCGGTACTCCGCGTAGGCGTCGCACAGCAGCTCGAGCGCCACGCCGTCCGCGACCGTGAGCACGCCCATCCGGTCCAGCTCCGGCCCGATCCGCGCCCACATGGCCCGCGCCACGTCGCTCAGGTCCTCCGGGCACCGCGGGATGCCGCGCTTCGGCTTCGGCTCGCGCTTATTCGGCGCACGCTTCCCCGGATTCCCGGCCAGGAGCTTCAGATGCGTCGGCGTCGGTTTCCGTCCAGCCACTTTTTACCTTCCCATTTCGCGGTCGCACGAGGGTGAGGGGGCTGCGGTCTTATGTCCGCGACTGGTAGAGATTTGACCCCCCCTCCCCCAGCGCGCGCGGCGCGGCGCTACCATCGTGCGGCCCCGTCACGGCGCGGAGCGTTGCCAAATCCGCCGTCCAGCGAGCTCGTCTTCCGACTGTGGTGTGAGGCGCAGAGTACCTGGTGGTTTGTTGGTGCCCACATGAGGACAGGATCGCCGCGGTGCGGGGTGATGTGATCCACCACCGTCGCCGCCCTGACCTGTCCGGCGGCCTGGCACTGCACGCAGAGGGGATGTCGGCGGAGGACGTCGGCGCGGTAGGCCCGCCAGCGCCCGTCGTAGCCGCGCTCGGCCGCCGTGCCACGCTGGCGATCGTAGGTGCGCTGATGCTCGGGACAGAACCCCGACATGGAGACCGCAGGGCAGCCGTGGTGCCGACAGGGACGAGGTGGGGCCAGCGGCATCAGCGCCTCGGGCAAACGGAAAGTGGCCCTCAATCCCGACGATGGGAGAGAGGGCCACGAATGGGCCACGCGCCTGCAATTTAGCGGTCTGCGGCGGTCTGGGCAAGACGGCGTCCGGCGACCGCGGCCACATAGACGATCTTCACCTCCAGCCAGGCGCCACACTTGTTGCAGCGATGCACGCCGACGGGATGATCGCCCGTCGGCGGGAGGTAGTACGACTGCTGGACCCGCACCCACACGACGACCGGGGGCGCGAACTTGATAAAAGCGTTGTTGCATGGGCGCGGGATCCGCCGTTGATCATCGGCCGGCAGCTGTAGGTTGCCGCGGCGATCCGCCCCGGAACGACGATCAAGGGCGGTACAGCGGGCCTCGACGCCGGTAAACGTGAACCAGCCGAATGGTGCCGGATCCCGCCAGGCGCCTCCCTCGGCCGCCGACATACTAGGGCACGATGCAGTCAGGACAGGCCCGACAGGCATGTGGGAGCCGGCCGTTGGCCTGAATCTCACAATGCCGCAACATCTCCTCCGTGGGATCGGTGGTCTGACCGCAGCTCGTCAGCAGGAGCACCAGCAGCGACGCCACGACGCACGCTCGTTTGATCATAAGGTTCCTGTCTGTGTGAGGGTCGGCGCGTCACAGCCCGCACCCGTCGCTCGCCTCGAGGACCAGGCGGTCGCCGTCGAGTCGGGCGTCGGTGACGCGGTAGCGTTGGGGAGGGTCGTCGGGGCCGGTGATCTCGACATCGAGGCCGGGGGCGCGGATGTACTGCCGGCACCAGCGTTGCAGGTCGCGCAGCTTGTCAAACTCCTCGGCCTGGCCCAGTGCGGCCCGGATGGCTTCCTCGGCCGCAACGTGGCGCTCCCTGTCCAGTCCGCGATACGTGCTCACGTCGTGGTCGATGCCTAACCGTCCGAGTATGCTGGCCGTCGCCATTTCCCGGCCGT
>JBBQGJ010000084.1:0-19685 GCA_038322925.1 Mycobacteriales bacterium | reverse complement strand
GCCAGGGTCACCGTGGTCAGGGCGCGGTCCTGGATCAAGGCGATGATGTCGTCGTACACGGTGGTCACCGCGGGGTAGTTGGCGTGCCCGATGACGATGTTCCCGGCCCGCAGGGAGTCCTTCGCGTTCTGCCGGATCTGGTCGGCGGGGATCGGGGTGGCGTCCCCGAACGAGCCGTTCCACCAGGTGATCACCGAGTAGCCCTGGTCGACGCAGACCCGGTCGGTGGCCGGAGTGTGCCCCATGTACGGCGGCCGGAAATACGGTTTCGTGGTGACCCCGTACAGGCCGGTCAGGTACCGGTTGTTCCGGTCCAACTGGTCCACCAGTTGCGTGTCGGTGAGGGTGCGGATGTCGGGGTGGTCCCAGGTGTGGTTCGCGATCTGGATCTGCCCGCTGTCCACCAGCGGTTGCATGTCCTTTTGGTGGTCGGCCCAGGAGTGGTTGACGCCGTTGGCGAAGAACGTCAACCGGATACCGGTGGCCCTGGCCAGGGCGACGTAGCCGCCGACGACGGGGGAGCTGACCCCGTCATCAATCGTCAGCGCGACCAGCGGCGGGGTGTCCGGCACCCAGGACACCACGGTGCCCGGCGGCGGGATCCTGGACACCGCCGGCGCGCCGCGCTGCAGCACCGGGGTGCCCGAGGAAGTTTCGGCGGTGGTGGGCGGCGCGGCCGGCGCCGGCGGGGCGGGCAGCGCGGTCCCGGACTCGGCGGCGGACAGTTGACAGGCCGTCAGCACCCCGAACGTGCCCACCCCCACCGCGAGCAGAAATCCCCGTCGATCCACGCCCCGCACGGTAACCACCCAGCCACCGGCAACCCGGGAACCGGACGGGCGCGTCCCCGGCCCGCGCCCGCCACGCATCACCAGCGCGGTACCGGGCGCCGGCCCGCGACGCCGCGCCGACAAGGACGGCGGCAACGCGACCGGGCGGCGGGGGAGTTGCCGGGCGGGTTCAGGTCCCGGAGCCGTCGTCCTCAGTGGCCGGCGGTGGGGGGCCGGCCGGGTTGTCCGTTGTCTGCTGTTGGTGGAGTTCCGGTGGTTGGGTGAAGGTCCGGCCGGCCACGCTGGTCGGACGTCGGGGGGGTCGATCCGGCCGCCGGCTGCGGCGGACGGTTGACGTTGGAGTTGCCGCCACTGCCTGGGCGGCCATCGGGTGGGCCCGGCCGTATTCCTCGGTGAGGTGGTCGAGCAGACCCTCCAGGAAGGTTTCCATCTGGGTGCGGGTGGCGTCCCGCAGCGTGCGCAGATACGCGGTCTGATGGTCGAGTTCCTGTTGCACGGTGGCCGTGGTCAGGGTCAGTTGGGCCAGCCGGTCGGCGTTCTCCCGTTCGACGGCGGCGACCCGGTCCAGCGCGTCCTGGTAGACGGCGCGGGCCTTGTCCTCGGTTTCCTGTTCCAGGACCGCCGCTTGGCGGCGGGTGTCGTCGTACAGGTCCCGGGCCTCGGCCATCACCCGGGCGCTGTACGCGTCGGCCTGCGCGACGGTGCTATCGGCGGTGATCTGTGCGGTGGTGAGCACGGTGACCGCCTGCTGCACCTCGTTGCTGCGGCTGTCCCGGTCGATGCGGTCCCGCAGTTGCTGGATCTGTGTGGCGGCGTCCTGCAGTTCCTGCTCGGCGGCGGTCAACTGGTCGGTCAACCGGTCCACGGCGGCCCCGGACCGGGCCACGAACGCGTCGACCTGCTGCGGGTCGTAGCCGCGGCCAAGGCCCTTGGTGGTGGCGAACCTCACCGCGCTCAGCTCCGCGCCGGTGACCAGCTGCTCCTGCGCCCGCGGGATCGCTGCGGTCATGTCGTCTCCTGTCGGTGGGGAATCGCTCCGGGGAACCGCTACGCCTCGCCGAATTCTTCGAATCGGATCTGCGGCTCCGGCACACCAACGGCCAGCAGCTGCTTGACGGTGGCCTCGACCATCACCGGCGACCCGCACACGTACACGTCGTGTCCGGACCACTCCCCGCCGGCCGCCGCGACGTCGCCGACCAGACCCTGAACGCCCGTCCACCGCAGGTCGTCGGACACCGCGGTGATGACCGTCAACCATGGGTGCCGCTCGCCCAGGGCCGCCACCGCGTCACGGTCGTAGACCTCCCGCCCACTGCGGGCACCGAAGTACAGGTGGGTTCGGCGTCCCCCGTCGCGGGCGACCTGGTCGATCAGGGCCTTCATCGGTGCCAGGCCGGTGCTGCCCGCCACCATCAGCAACGGCCGCGGCGAGGCCGGGTCCAGCGTCATCCGCCCGAACGGCGGCCCGAACCGGAGCCTGTCCCCGGGGGCAGCGGCCCGGACCAACGCGGTCGACACCGGACCGCCGGGGATCAGCCGGGCGTGCAGCTCGATGTCCCGACCCCCCGGCGCGTTCGCCGGTGTGTACCACCGCCATTCCCGGGGACGCAGCGTGCTCGGCTCGACCGCGAGGGATTGCCCCGCCCGGTAGGGCACGGGAACACCGGTGCGCACCGTGAGCACCGCGATGTCGAAGGTCCGGCGGTCCACCTCGACGATCTCGGCGTCCCAGTACGGCGGGTCGGTCAGCGCCGCCGTCTCGGCCGCCCCCGACATCGCGGCGGCCACCACGCCGTAGGCCGCCGCCCAATCCGCGGCCAACCGGTCGGTCCAGGCATCTCCGCTGAAATGCCGCAGGGTGGCCAGCAAGGCCTCACCGACCGCGGGGTAATGCGCCGTCAGCGTGCCGAATTTGCGGTGGTCACGCCCCAGGTCTTCCAGGTAGGGCACCAGCACGGCGCCGTTGTCGACGTTCGTCACGATGCGGACCAGCGCGCCCACCAGACGATCCCGCTGCCTGGTCATCGCCGGCGGGAACATCTCCCGCGTCTCGGGATACTTCAGGAACAGGTAGCTGTAGAAATACAACGCGACGTCGTCACCGCCGCGGGCGGCGACCGCCGCGAAGTTCTCCTTCAACGCGCTCGTGTCGATATCGGCCACCAGCGGGGCTCACGCCGTCACGATCGCCGGCCGCAGCGGGCCCAACGCGGCCAGCACCCCGGTGATCGTGCCATCCGGCACGCCCAACGCGGTCAGCGTGGCCGTGAGGTGGCCGACCACCCGATCGAACGCCTCGCCGTTGATCCGCGACCCGGCGTGGGCGGCCGCCATGTCCTTACCCGTGTACCGGCGGGGACCGCCCGTCGCCGCCGACAGCATGCCCACCTGATGCCGGCGCAACGCGGTCATGTCCACACCGCTGAAATACGCCCCAAGCCGTGGGTCCGCGACCACCCGGTCGTAGAACTCGTCGACGGCCTTCCGGATGCCGACCTCGGCACCGAGACTCTCGTACACGCTGCACATCGGATCGGTCACGGACGGCTCCCTCGGCGTCGGCAATGACGGCTCGCACCGACACTAGCGTCACCGACGGTCAGAAAGAAAGTGACGACTCCCCCAAACAGGGACTTCGTTCACTCATTCACCCGGACGTCCGCACACAGTTGGATACCCAGCGTGACACGCACTGGTGGCGCGCACCGTCCGCGCACCGTTCCCCGGAACCCAGGCCTGTCAACGCGTCGTGACAAGTGAGCAGGGATGCACGCATCACACCAGCGGAACCTCGGCTTCGTACGCCGCCCGACTCAACGGAACCCGCGCCATGCACACCTGCGGACCGAGTCCGCCAACCGCTGCTCCAGCTCAGCCAGATCGACCTCCGGTCCCAGCGACGATCCGGCGATCATCACGCACCACCCCCCGAGCTGGGCCGATCGAGGTCGTCGCCGGATGCCTTCCGAGTTGGTCGCGCTGATCGAGCGGATGGCGTTGCGTCGTCCACCACCGCGGGCCGCGGAGGTACACGGGCCGCGACCGCGATCGCCGGCGAGAAGGGTGGCCGGCGCCGGCGTACCCGGTGGTGCGGCGGATCATCGCCGGACCGGACCGGGGCGTGGTCAGATTGACGCATCACGGCCCGACGGCCTATCGGATTGGTTCGAGCCGGTGTCGCGGCGGGAATCGGCGCACCCGAACGACCCGGCCCGGCGCCCGGGCGATGTCGGGGTACGGTATCGCCGACATGATCCGGCGCCGCGCGGCCGCCGCCGGTTCACCGCCGCGCAGGTCGACCGCCTCTGCGGGCACTGGCTGCGCGCCGGGTTCGTCTGCCAAGCGCGGAGATCAGTGGCCGGGATTCGCGGAATTCAATGGCGCAGCCCCTGCAATGCCCGAAGCTATATGTGCAGGTCACGGAGTTGCGCCGGTTGGCGAAGGCATTGCCAGCAACCTCGATTACGCCAGAAGCCCCTCGAAACCCCTCGAAACCCCTCCAAATAGGTCCGCGGCTTGACCCAGGATGCCGTGCGGCGGTCGCGGCCACCGCAACGGTGGGGTCAGTCGGTTTCGGGGGTCAATCTTTCGGTGCGTCGCAGGCCGAGATCGCCCAGCCGAACCAGCCCCGGATCATCACCGAAGCTGGGACCACCGACGCAGCCGAGGCCGTACCCGCGACCCTGGACGACGAACCGGTGCAGGTGCGTGCCCGTCCAGCTGAACGCGATCTGCGACACCGCGTGCAGACCGGCGATCGTCGTGTCGGCCGGGATCAGCAGCCGCCGCCAGATCAGCGGACTGACGCCGCGCACCACCACCTGCAGCTGATACACGCTCGGGAGGGGGGCGGGCTGCATGGTGTCGGGCATGGCGCCCATCCTCGCGCTGCGGACGGATGGCCCCGGGCAGGGCGCCTCCCACGGTTTGTCCCGCTCTCGGCAAGCACCTCGCCAGGCGCCGTTTGGGTTTGGTGTCATCGGTTTGCACGTAGCCCAAGCAGGAGGAACGTCCGTGCCACTCCGACCCTAAACCGAAAGTCGGGCTGCGATTTTTCCCACATCAGGGTCGGGACCTGTGGCCCTTGTGGAGGGGACCGTTGACCCTATCGGGGGAGGACCGTCCCTCGGTAGCACTAGAACAACAACCAGCTCCGAACCGTGCAAGCGGCGACCAACCGGTCGTCGCTTCTTGTTATGTGCCTGACACCGAAGGAGGAGACAGCGTGACCGCACCACCACCAGGCTCCGTCCCCGGGTACTACGCACGGCCACCTCCATACCAGCGGCCGCCGCGACCTGCCACACCGCAAGGACGCCCGATCAGGTCGCTCGGATCTCGCAGGACAATGCTGGCCACCCGCACGCCTTACAGCTGAAGTCAGATCTTCTGCTACGCCAGGAGAGGGAAATGGAAAACGACCGATTGTCGATCTATCTGAACGCACGCCTTCGCGCCATGACGTACGGGTCCGACGACGGATTGGACGACGAGGCGGTGCGTCCACAGCCGCAGCCCACCCAGCAACAACAGCAACCGAACTACCGCGAAGGACAACTGGAGGCCGCTGTGATGCGGGTCCAAGAGCTGAGCGAGCAGGTCACCGCCCAGGCCAGGGAGAACGGGCTTTCGTGGCTCGAAGGCTACGAGAAGGTGCTGAAGAACCTGCTCGATCTCGAGGAGGAGGCCGCGAAGACGACGGGCGTGGAATGGGCCACCACGCTGGCCACCGCGCATGCCAAAGTCGTCCGGGAGACCTCGGAAGTGTTCGTCCAGACCTTGAGCAAGCAGCTCAAGAGCTGACCCGAGCCTTTCCCGAGGGGCACGAAGGAGCGACGCGCTCGTGCGTGGGTAGCCGCCACCCCCGCACGGGAGTGCAGGTGAAGCCCACGGTTTCGATGAGCACGACACTGAGGAGATGCGCATGATCAGCGGGGCAAGACGACGGTGATCGCGCATTTGGGTACCCCACGTTCACGTTCAAGGTGCCCCTGATCTACCCGCGTGCGGGGAGACTTCCGCATCGACCTCGGCGGGCACGCCGTCGTCGAGCACCAGGGCGTGCTTCCCGGTTCAACTCGCAGATCTTCCTGGCACCCGACGACGGCATCGGTGTGCTGGCCTTCACGAACGGGTCCAGGAACGCCGCGGCCTGGCTGACATTCGAGACGCAACGGCTGCTCGGTAACCTGACTGAACCCCACCTTCCGGCATCCGCGCGGACGTACCGCAGCACCCCGAGATCTGGGGCGACCTGTGCGGCTGGTACCACCCTCGGGCCCAGCGGACCGACATGCAGGCGTGGTCCACGCTCGGCGCGGGAGTACAGGTCCGCGTCCGGCGCGGGCGGCTCACGCTCCGGACCCTGAGCCCCATCCCTGCCCTCTACAGAGGTCTCGTGTTGCACCCGGACGACGACACTGACCCATACGTCTTCCGGATCGACTGTCCCGCTACGGAATCGCCCCGACCAGGATCGTTCAGCCGGGACCCCGCAACGGCGACGCTGGGCGTCCACCTCGATGGGCTGCCGCTGTCCGCCGAGAAGCAAGCAGCATCGGCGAACCGCAGGGTGTGGGCGACCCGACCGCTCGGTGCGATTGACCCGGCTGCCGACCGCCGGGGCAACGCACTGAGGCGGCGCCGCACCACGCCGGACGACAGGATTCGGACGTGAGCGTCCCGACCGACCTGTGGCGGATGAGCGCGACGGAACTCGCCGCGCCATCAGAGCCAAACAAGCCTCCAGTCACGACGTCGTCCAGGCGCACCTGCGGCGGATCACGGAGGTGAACCAGGCCGTCAACGCCGTCACGGTCGTCTTGGCCGAGCGGGCCCTGGACGTGGCGAAGGTTGGCCGACCGTGCAACCGCCCGCGGCGACGAACTGCCGCCACTGCACGGCGTCCCGTTCACGATCAAAGGGGAACATCGACCTCGCGGCACCCGACGACGGAGGGACTGAAGGCGCTCGCGGGCTCCTACCCGGCCCTGGATGCCCCCAGTGTGCAACGGGTGCGGGCCGCCGGGGCGATCCCGATCGGCCGGACGAACCTCGCCAACACCGCGGTCCGCTGGCACAGGAACAGTGAGCTGCGGGGCGCGACCGTGAATCCGTGGGACCGCCGGCGAACACCCGGCGCCTCCAATGGTGGCGAGACCGCGGCCCTCGCCACCGGGATGAGTCCATTGGGCCTCGGCAGCGACCGGCTGGGATCGCTGCGCTGGCCCGCGCAATGCTGCGGCATCAGCGCGCTGAAGCCCACCCTGGGACGCATCCCCGATGCCAGCAGCGTCGACGGGGCCGAGAGGTCGCCCCGATCGGCGAGGATTAGGTCTGCTCCTTGCCATGTCCCTCGGTTTCGGTGTGATCGCGTTCTGCCGGCCGGCAGAACAACAACACGCTTGCTGTGGCCGATCGCCTCGGCCACGTACTGTGTCCGCGACCTCTTCATCAGCGAGGTCTGGTTCGGGTGGGCGACGCAGGAGGAGCTGCAGCCGAACATCGACGGTCTGTCCTTCGACGAGGTGCTCCTCATCGGCCTGCTTCCCGGAATCGCGGCCGTTCTCATCTCTTGGTACGTGACGCGCAGGAGGCGGCGCGGGTTGACGAATGCCTCAAGCCGATCGGACGCCAGGAAGGGTCAACCGGGATAGCGAGTTGAGTGACCTTGCCTCTGGTCAGTCACCGCGAACTTGGCCGGACGAGTTGGACGCGCTCAGTCCGCTGGAAGTGCTGCGCATCGCAGGCAAGGCCGGAGCCGAGGTCGTGGCTCGCTTGGTCACCGAGCCCGCAGCTGGCCCTGCCGGGATAGCGCGGGCTGCGTTTCCGGCCCGATGCGGTGTATCGGCCGGGCGGGCGGACGTCCAGCTGATCGCCCGCGGGCGGCTGAGCAGCGAGCCGACACCGCAGCCGTGGGCGAGGTCCAACGCGACGGCATCGGGCCGGAGAGCGCCCGGAAACGTGGTGAGTGCCTCGGGTGAGGTTACCGGATCGAGCGTCCAGAGCTCCTCCCCGAGATCAGGCGGCCATGGGTGGTTCACCAGTACGGGGAGCGGTTCTCGGCGTCTCGCCGGTGTGCGGCTGGAGCCGAGGTTCGGCTGCCCAAACCCGCGGAAACCTGTGACAAGACCCGCAACTCACCGGAAGGGCGTTCCTCGTGCCGCAGGCGCGCGGACGCAGTGATCATCCAAGGCGCGGACTGGTATTGCCGTAATTGGCCGACGCGACCAGATCCCGGATGATCTCGGGCGCGCGGCCTGTTGTGTGAAACATGTTTCAGCCCAACGCGTGCCCCGGTCATGCGACGCGAGGTGCGGGTTGTTGGACTCAGATCCCCGGCGGCTCCGACGTTCTTCATAGGCTGCACTGAACGTGCGTTGGTAAAGACGCTAGGCATCACGTACCCACATTTCATTGACCGTTCCAACTTTAAGTCGCCTCATTCTGGCGTGTCTTGGTGTTAAGAACAAGTCGCCGCCAGCACCGGCCTCACACTCACAAACGAGCTGAGTACGGCGCCTCCCAAATGCGGTATCTTTGTCGATGAGCAGATCATAGCGCTGCCCGACAACCAACCGCGCCTCAGTTGCCAACTGGTATCCCGCATTCCGCACTGCATGATATTCAGCGGTTCTTGTCTCTTCCTTCGCTTTTTGACCCGCCAGGTAAGCCTCATGTCGCAACGCGTCTGCGTACTCCGTGAAGTCAATACCCTCCTTTGCAGCTATCCAGCGAGCTACGGCCTCAACGTGAGGGAACCCTTCAACCGCAGCATATTCGACATACCTGACATATATGTTACCGACCGGTGGCCGATTAAACCTTCCATCAGCGTTATCGAGAGCATCCTTCAGATTGGGGCTCATGTGCGTGAACCTCCTATACTGCCTTGTGTATCCATATATTACGCGCATCCCTATTGTATGGCAACATTCGAGCACAATGCTGTGCGGCTGCACACAAGATATCCAGGCAAACAAAGGTCGAGGGGAATTTGACCATAATCGGCCCTATTGCCATGAACCATGAATGTGGATGAACCTATGTGTGGTATGGCAGTTCGAGTGTGACCGGTCCGCAGGCCAGCATGATGAGCGCCAAGGGGCCTCGGCGCTGTGGAACCCGTAGCCGCGGTTGATCATGCTGCGGATCTTGTTGTTCAGTCGTTCGTAGCGTCCGTTGGTCAGGTCGATCGCGGCGGCGATGCCGTCTTTGTGATTGCGGATCGTGCGGGCGGCTTTGACGAATTCCGGGATACGCGATCGTTGAGCCCGGGAGCACCAGCGGTCCAGCGCTGATGACACCCTTGACGGCGCTGGACCCCTGCGACTGGATGCTCCGTAGGCAGCGCCGGTTAGGAATATGGAGCTACGTACGACCGGTCGCTGCTCAATCCTTACCCCCGGGGCCAAGAACGGCGACAACGAATACGTGAACGTCAGGACCGGGACGATCAACGACGCGACGCTGCACCGTGAGCTTGCCGCCATGTCACCTCAGGCCTGGATATGCGGTCAGCGCGCCGCTCGCAGCACGGCGACGATCCGCGGATGACCGTCGATCTCCGGCTGGTCGACGATCTGGACGTCACCGACGCCGGCGATGCGCGCCAGCCGACGCAGACCCTCGACGGGAAAACCCCAGTAGACGAAGTCATCGCGCGTACACATCGCCAGGCTGGTGAACCTCGATCGCCGGGGTGTCGCCCGGGAGCTGCGAGCGGTAGGTCTCGAGCACGTTTTCGCCGCCCGGAGTCAGCACGGCGGCGAGCGCCTGCAGCAGCGCGATCGGATCGGTCATCCGGTGCAGGATGCCAAAGCACAACGCGACGTCGAAGCGCTCACCGAGCTCGCGCACGTCCAGCGCGTCCATCCGGCGGTACTCGACCCGCGAGGCGAGTAGCTCGGCGATAGCGCGAAAGCCGGCACCGGCCGGCAGTGTCACGCCGAAACGAGCACGCACCCAGCCGACGTACTGCTCGTTGTCGACCGCGACCACCCGGCGCGCACCGCGGACCTCCGCCAGGAAGCTGTAGAAGCCGTCGAACGCGCCGACGTCGAGCACGCTGCGCCCCGCGAAGCGGTCCGCGCCAACTACCGGTAGACGGTAGCCGTGGTTGCGGGCGATGCCCGGCGTGTAGACCCCGGGCGCAAGAGCGAAGGTGTGAAACCAGAGCGGAACCGAGTCGCGGACCCGCTCGGCCTGCGCTGCGGTCACACCGATGGCCAGCACGTCCGCGACCACCCGCTCGGCAGCGGATGTCTCGGGAATCGTCTCGGTTGCGACTGGATTGGCCTCCAACACGTCACCTCAGGTCTGCAGGGCTCGACGGTGCCGGTTGCGCCCGGCGGGATGCGCGGGCGCAGGCGAATCGTGTGCGGCGTTGCGGCGCGCTGTCCGCGGCCGGCGCGCTCACCTCAGCAGCTCGCTGTGGTGGTGAGGTTACCGGCGGAGAAGTAGGTATAGGTAGGGAAACCACAACCGTGGATTGGGCCGTACAAGGTGGACGCGGCCGGCACCGCATCAGCCCGACCCGATGTGATGCCCGAGGTGGCGAAAAGGAAACGTGCGTCCGACGTTGATCGCGAAAATGTCACGCGCCGATAAACTCCAGTTGAAGCTCCCGCGGCCGGTCAATTGTTAAGGACGGCGTCCTCGAAGTGTTCACGGCCGATGGGCGTAATTGAACTTACTCACCCACCGCATGGAGTCACGTCGACCACTCCCTGCCGGACCCCAGGCCTGGCGTATCTGCTGACAACGGCGACGACATCCACGCCTGACCCCTTACTGAACCTGGGCTCCCGCTTCACCGGCGCTTCGGGGAGAACAGCGGGCGAACAACTGGATCGACGACATGGTTCCAACACGGTTCGGTATGTGATCTTCGCAGCGCATCGACCTGCGGCCGCGCTGGACTGTCTTCACCGCGCTCAGTGCCTTGCACGGCGCCGACGACCACCCTTGTCGCCCCGGGCCGTCGGTTCGACCGGCCAACGGAACCTCACGACGCTGCCCTCGGCCTGGACCTCCCGGCGAGGTGCTGCCGCGCCCCTCTCGGACCCAGCGCGTTGACGCACAACGGGACCTTCGGCACTGTCGCCCACGGCTCGGAGCGCCCGATAGTGAAGAGTTGTTCAGCAATGAACGTCCACCGAAACCGAACCACGGGAACGGAGGAATCGCATGCGCACCAACCAAAGTCATCGACCGATGCGGCTGGACCCACCGGCGACGATGACCAACCAGACAACGGGTCACGGGTCGACCGGAACCGGCGAAACCTCTCGGCCGATTATGGACCACACCGACCGGGAGGGTGCCGGACCGGTCGACGGCGATGGCGCCGCCGAGGAACTGTGGGACGCGCTGGCCCGGGCCAGGGCGGAGTACGCCCCGCAGCTACTTGCCGCCACCGAGGATGCCGTGGTCCGGTTCTACCTTCCGCTGGCCCGGACACTGGCCAGTGCGGTGGCCCCCCGCGGGTTGGATCAGTTCGAGGCAGAACACGCAGCCGTCGTCGCGCTGGCCCACGCCGTCCTGGCCTGGCAAGACGCTGCCCGCGAGGGATTCGACGCCTTCGCCCGCGCGGCGATCAAGTCCCAACTTCGGTTCCTGGCCGCCGCGGAGGACCAGATCTGGCCGGACCGCAGTCAGGGTGGCGCGCAACCCGCGGCCAGCACCGCACCTCCGTCGGCCCAGACCCACCCGGCGCCAATTCCCCGACCCCGGCGAGAAAGGGCTGGTGACCGTTGACGCAGGTGACGGACGCGCCGAGCTTGGATGATCCGTGGACGGTGCCGACGACGTACTGGCATCGGCTGGAGGACGGCCGTGTCCAATGCGACGTGTGCCCGCGGGCCTGCCGGTTGCACGAGGGCCAGCGGGGGTTGTGCTTCGTGCGGGGACGAGTCGCTGATCAGGTCGTGCTCACGTCCTACGGCCGGTCGAGCGGGTTCTGTGTGGACCCGGTGGAGAAGAAGCCGCTGAACCACTTTCTGCCCGGGACGCCGGTGCTGTCGTTCGGGACCGCCGGATGCAACCTGGCGTGCAAGTTCTGCCAGAACTGGGACATCTCCAAATCCCGTGAGGTCGACACCCTCGCATCGGCGGCGTCGCCGGAGGCGCTGGCGGACACCGCGCGGTCGTTGGGGTGCCGCAGCGTCGCGTTCACCTACAACGACCCGACGATCTTCCTGGAGTACGCGATCGACGCGGCCGCCGCCTGCCATGACCGCGGCATCAAGGCGATCGCGGTGACGGCCGGTTGCATCGAGCCCGCCGCGCGGCGAGACCTGTATGCGCAGATGGATGCCGCCAATGTCGACCTGAAGGCGTTCACCGAGGACTTCTACCGCAAGGTCTGCGCCGCGCACCTGGCGAACGTGCTGGACACCCTGCTGTATCTGCGTCACCAGACCGAGGTGTGGTTGGAGATCACTACGTTGCTGATCCCGGGCCGCAACGACTCCGACGCCGAGATCGCCGCGGAGGTCGGGTGGGTCCGGGACAACCTCGGCACCGACGTGCCGCTGCACTTCACCGCGTTCCATCCGGACTACAAGATGCGCGACGTGCCGCCGACGCCACCGGCCACCCTGGCCCGGGCCCGGCGGATCGCCCGGGACACCGGGCTGCGGTTCGTGTACACCGGCAACGTCCACGACGACGGCGAGGGCGGCACCACCTACTGCCCGGGCTGCGGCGCCGCGGTCATCGTCCGCGACTGGTACGACATCCGCCGCTACGAAGTCACCGGCACCGGCGCCTGCGAGCACTGCGGAACCGCGCTCGCCGGCGTGTACGACGGCGATGCCGGGCACTGGGGTCGGCGCCGGTTACCGGTGACGGTGACCCGCGGACGGCGGTGACGGTGCGCTCCGCCGCCCACTACGGGTCCGTGCGGGAGGCAGCCGTCGCCGGCCGGTTCTACCCGGCGGACCCCCGGCAGCTGGCAACAACCGTCGACGGGCTGCTCGCCGCGGCGGCAGCGCCGGCGCCGGGCGCCCCGGCTCCCGTCGCGCTGATCGTTCCGCACGCCGGTTATGGGTACTCGGGTCCGGTCGCGGCGTCCGGCTACGCCAGGCTCGCGCCGCTGCGGAGCCGGGCGCGGCGGGTGGTGGTGCTGGGTCCGGCGCACTTCCGGTCGGTGACCACCGCGGTCGTTCCTACTGCCGCGGCGTTCCGCACCCCGCTGGGTCTCCTCCCGATCGACGTTGGCTTCTGCGCCCACCTGGTTCACGACGGGTTCGCGGTCGCCGCGGACGGGCCGCACACCCCAGAGCACTCACTGGAGGTGCAGCTGCCGTTCCTGCAGCGGACCCTGGACCCCGGCTGGGCCCTGCTCCCGGTCGTCGTCGGCGGGGGTGGCGACGTTGCCGAGCTCCTCGCTGTGGTCACGGACGAGACCACGCTGGTCGTGTGCAGCACCGACTTGTCGCACTACCTGCCACACCAACAGGCGTGCGCGCGTGACCGGCGCACGGCCGGCGCGATCATCGCCGGTGATGCCGACGTGATCGGCCTCGACGACGCCTGCGGCGCGGCCGCGGTCCGCACGCTCCTCCGCTGGGCCGCGCTCGCCGGCCTGCACGTCGAGCTGCTCGACCTGCGGACATCGGCCGACACGGCCGGCGACCCCTCACGGGTGGTCGGGTACGGCGCCTTCATCGTCACGCGGTGATTCTCACGCCCTCGGGTTGATCATCCGGCGTACCCACGGCGGGCGACCACACCCTGGCCTGGCGGCAGCGAGACACGAGCACCGACTCAGGGCAGCTCGTCACCGCCGATACGAGCGGAGCGACAACTTCAACGAAACGCGGCGCCCGGAGGCCACAACGGACTGAGCGCAGAATGTCCGCCGGCGCGCCGTTCAAGGGCACCGATGCACCGGTGCCCACCAAGATTCAGACGCCGAGGTCGCCCAGCACGGCATCGTCCGGCCGGTGTCCATTGCGCCGCCTCTGCCTGGACTTCAGGTGCCAGGTCACCCCGTCCACATCCAAGACCAGATAGTGCGGCGGGCGGCCAAGACACCACCAATGTTCCGCCCCATTCCGTGAAATGTTCGGCAGGCGCGCCGCGGGAATGGTGTTCAATTCAGGGCGCTAGAACCTCCCTCTTTTCGTTTTCTGATTCAGTAATCCGCTATTTCGGACCTGGAAAGTGCGAAAGTCGAGTTCATCCACTGCCGGCAAACGGAGCGACCATTGGAATGGCGCCGCATTCGCACTGCTGCCCGTGGAAGATGTCGACGTTCGTCAGGCACCGGCACTCACCCAGTTGTAAGCGCACCTGCAGAACGTGCGGCGTGACGCCGAGCTGGCGGGCAACGCTGCCCACCCCGATCGTCGGGACGGCGGCGATCGCGTAAGCAGCAGACTCGTCGTTGATCAGCCAGCGGGCGGTCAACTCCCTGGCCTCCATGTCCTGCCGCATCGCGATGCCCCAGTGGCCGAGAGCGCGGTGCGCGAGCGCGAGGGTCACCGTGCCTCGCTTGAACGTCGGTCCGAAAGCCGGCTGCAACGCGATCGTCTGGGTTCGGGGATGCCACGCGAACCATTCCAGGTCCGGGTCATTGACGACCGTGACGCCACTGCGGTAGATCTCCCTGATGACGTTGTATTCCGTTGCCCATCGGTTGGCGGATCGTCGTCGTCGCTGTCTGATGCGCGGATCCGTCATCGTGCGGGTGTTCCTATCGTTCCGTGAGCCGATGCATGCCGATGCATCGACCGGGTAATCGTCGGCGACGACCCGTCGCGCGGGGAACGGCAGACGTTGCGTCGTTTCATCGGAGATCACATTGCTGACATCGTCTGGTGGCCGGACACCTCGGCTCGGATCGCTGTTGACGCGGATTGTTGTCAGGCCGAGACGCTTCGCCAATTCCTCGATCAGGTCCGCGTCACTGAAGTCGGCGAGCATGCGCATCGGGCCGTCATCCCCGGGACCAAGAACGAGGGCGAGTCGCCCCTCAGCCGTTCCCGGGATCGGCCGCGAACCCCGCGACTCCCAGGTTGTAATGGTGCGCAACCCGACACCAACGCGGTCCGCCAATTGACGTTGAGTCAGACGCACGCGGCCACGCTCGCGTCTCAACTCCTCACCCGTCATCATCCCGCAGACGCTACAGCCGCAGCTCTGCGTAGTCGATGCCACGGCATTCAACCCACGCTTACAGCTATCCGCTGGTGTTCGCCGAATACGCGGTCGGCTTTGGCGAGCGGTCCGGGGGCCCTTTCTCTCTCACCATGACAACACCCGGTGCCGGTCCTGTGGTGCGGGGCCCTCAGTGGCTCTCGGGTCCGACGGCACGGGCAGAGTGACCACCGTTGTGACGACGGGGTGCTCGGCCCAGCCCGGCGGAGGGACCGTGGCAGCGTCGCTCGCGACCGCAACGAGGACTACCACGACGGCAACCAGCGCGACCGCCAACCATCCGTGGGTGCGGTCCACCACCGGCCGCGGCGGCGACGGCGGCATGCCAGTCGTCCTGACGAGGTATCCCCGGGCAGCCGCCGCCTCTGCGGAATTGCGGTCGGTCCGCCGACCGCGACCCGCATCCGCCGGCCTCGCGCAAAAATCTCGCGCGCTCGTGGTGACGGTGACCGGCGACAACGGGTGGTTCGCCGTCACCGCGATGGGTTGAGTGTCGGCGTCCGGCACAAGTGCATCGCCGCCGGCGTTGAGCACGCCGCCCGTATGCTGGTCGGGTCGACCCGAGCCGAGAAGGCGGCCTGTCCGCCATCCCACTTGCTCCCGCATGCCTCTTCCAGGGGCTCTCCCCCGGCTGACGAAGGCCGAGACCTCGATCCGCAAAATGGATCCTGACGACGGTTCTCTCGCGCGTTACCCAGCGGGACGGCCACTAACCGGGAACATAGCGGACGAATCGGGCAATGTCACCCATTCGTGTCTGTCGCCGGGCTTGCTGATACCGGTCACGAGACCCGGAGGTTGCCGCCGCCCCCGAGGCCCTGACACCACCCTGGTGAACCGGCGGCATGATGACGTCCAAGTTCAGGACGCATCGCGCACACGTCATCGAGTTCACCGTCGGCGACGACCGACGATGTCGCGCGGGTGAACGACCACGACCTGGCTGAGGTATGACCTACCGGTCTGGGCCCGACGCTCCGGACAGTATTCCTCGAATATCAACAGGATTCGACACCCAAAGTAGCGCTTCGATGACAAGGCGTGACTTGAATGGCGCGGACTCTACGCTTTTTCTCCCATGAGGGGGCCAACGATGGTGCTCCACGAAAAGGATGGCGTGGTCGCCAGGCACGACATCCATGGCATTTTCCAGGGCGACATCCGAGCTGGCACAACCGGTGTGGTCATCGGCCACTGCGGGCACGACATGCCGACCTACCGAATCCGGTTCACCATCCGCCTGGCCGGACCGCCGTCGTGGACGACCGCACCGACTACGACGTCGCCGTCCGCTGACCACGCGAAGGTAGGAAGAACCGGATCCGCGGAGCGACCGATGACCCTGCAAACCCTGCCCTCGTGCCCGCCGCGCACGACATCCACGGCGGCGGACACACTGTCGTGAAGCACGGCTGTCCCGGACGAATCGTCGACGCTGCACGCCGATGACGACTCGCATCACAGTTGGGCCGACACCGCCGACACGGTCGAATTCGCCCCGCACGGCAAGAAGCACCGCCGAGCCGGTATTACCTAGTCGGCCTGACAGAGGGCGATGTCCACTCCGAAGCGAACCGACCCGCCGACGCTGGTTCCTGAAAGATCCTCCGAGGATGGCGCGGCGAACAGCCATGGCGCCGCCGTGCTCGGACAGCGGCGGGCAGCGGAAGTGGCCGCAACCTCACTGCCGGAAGGAGCCGTCATCTCGATGACTGATGACGACAGCGAGGTCCGCGCGTTGATGGCCGCATTCCGGCTTGCGGACACCGCACGCGGGGCCAGGAGTACGCCGACTCGGATGAACCCGGCAAGGTCGGCTACCCCGGATTCGTCGCGGCGACAGCCGCCTGAGCAGACCCGCCCCGACCGCGCGGCGATTCAGGCGAGGATCGCCGAGGACGAGCAAACCTTGCGGGAGTCCCGAGCGCTGCTGCCGCACACCCTCGTCGCCCTTCGATAAAGCGTCACTGTGAAAAGCAACGCCGTCATGGGATCTTGGTGGACCGCGCGCGGATACGTTCAGGTGTCTTGAGCGGATCACGGTCATGCCGAAGATGGCTGCCCAGCGGCCAGCAGCACAAGCTCCCTCACACAAGCGAGTCGACGCCGACCGCTGCGGTCGCTGGGGTCGCTGGGGATCCGTCACCACGCCGGCCCGAGGCCCGGCGCTGGTAGTACTCAGACACTGGCGGAACCTAGTGTGCTGCGCCGTTGACTCGTTGCATAAGTCAAGCTGAATGACGCCGGCCGCATTGCCGCGATGAGCCACGACGCTCGGTTAGCGCTATTGCGCCGAGATATCTATTTCCGCTACCGATGGGATCTCCCGGTCGGCGAGCTCATCCGACTCGAGGGTGGCCGGATCGCCGCTGACTCAGCCTTCAAGGGGCCAAGACCACCATGGGCGGGAACGGCACCGTAAAGCACCTTCAGCCTCGACACGCTCACCGACGTCCAGCGCGGTCAGCGGTCCCAAGGAGGGCATTACTCGGTGGCGGACAGAGGAACCCTGACGCGCACGCCTACTTCGCCTCGGCCTCAGTTCCAGAGAACTCGATGGTGACTCCAGCATTCATCGGGGCGTCCTCGCGCATGCAATCTGCCAGGAGGTCACGGACGTTCTGTACGGCGCGAAGCTCAACGGGTCGGTCGTCAATACCTTCTTGGCGGCGCCCCGGTGGGCGTCGACGGTCCCCGGGGGCGCTCAAGAGAACGCGATCGCCTCTCCGCCGAGGAGACTCATCCTGATACAAGTTGAACCCACCGCTCACCTCGAACCACGGCCGGAGGCGTCGTAGCCACGGGTACGACGCGGGCTTGCCGTCCCAGTGAAGCATCGACTGCACCGATCGATCCGACGATCCAACCCTCCATGTCAGACGAGAGACCAAGATCCACGGCGGAAGACAAACACCTCTGGCGTTCCGCTTCCGACTGCGAGACAAACGCCATCGCCGATGGTCGTTCCGGTGGCTACCCCATCGTGGGCGCTGCGGGGCACAAAGCCCGCCCAGGTTCTGAGCACGGTCGTTTGGCGGCCGCTTGGATCAGCACCCGACCTTCGTCAGACTGCCGTCCACCGCAGATGGACGCAGGCTCTCGTAGAAGGCCTCTGCGCCCAGCTCGCGCGCTGCGCGACGAGCTCGGCCGAGCTGTCGCGAGCGTCTGAGGGCCTCCTCGATTCAGGCTGAAGTCGGTGGTCGCGCATGCGCGAATTGGTATCGACCTCCGCTCCGCTCCGGTCGCGATGAGGATCGCCACAGCTTTGGCACTACCCCTGGGCTTCGCCTTCAGCGCGGCCTGCGGCGCGTCAACATCGTCGGCATTTGCTCGCCAGCGGCGCGGCCACCGTTGGGTGTGGTGATGTCGCTGGCTTCGATGGCGTCGGTCGATTACCTGGTTGGCCACGTGGCCGCGGGCGATGGCCGCGGTCAGCGGCCGGACTCCGGTCAGGGGTCGGCGTTGACGCGGTACTACACGGCGGACGGGTATCCACCGGGCCGCTGGATCGGGTCCGGGCTGGCCGGCCTGGCCGCCGGACACGGGATCCCGGTCGGTGCGGAGGTGACCGAATCCGAGCTCCGCGCACTGTTCGAGGACGGCGTCGATCCGGTGACCGGTGAGCTGTTGATCCGTCGCTCGTCGGGGCGGTTCCCGACCCGCGCGGAGCGGGTCGATCGGCGGGTGGCGCGTCTGTACGCCGAGCATCCGGAGATGCCGGCGGACGTCCGGGCGGAGCACATAGAGAAGATCCGGGCGGAGGAGCGGAAAGCGAAGGGCCGGCACGCGGTAGCGGGTTTCGACCTGACGTTCAAACCGCCGAAGTCGGTGTCGGCGTTGTGGGCGATCGCCGACCACGGGGTGCAGGTGCAGTTGTACGACGCGCACCGCGCCGCGGTGAGCGACGTGCTTGCCCGGGTCGAGGCGGAGGCGTTGTTCACCCGGACCGGCGCGCAGGGACGCAGCCGGGACCGCACCCGGGGGCTGGTGGCGGCCGCGTTCGATCACTGGGATTCCCGGGCGGGTGACCCGCTGCTGCACACCCACGTGACCGTGGCGAACAAGGTTCAAGGCACGGACGGGGTGTGGCGGACGGTCGATTCCCGGTCGCTGTACCGGTCGACGGTGGCGTTCTCCGAGCTGTACCAGGTGCTGCTCGCCGACGAGGTCACCCGGCGACTCGGCCTGGGATGGGAGCTCCGCGACCGCGGTGGGAGGGGCCGGACGGGTCGGGAACTCGCCGCGGTTCCGGAGGCGCTGGCCGTCGAGTTCTCCGGGCGGTCCGCGCTGATCGAGCCGGAGGTCGACGCCGCCGTCGACCGGTATCGGGATGCGCACGGCGGGCGGGCACCGAGCCAGCGGATGCTGTGGCGGATCCGGCAGGCGGTCACCCTGGACACCCGCACCGCCAAGCACGCCACGTCGCTGCAGGACGCGACGCGGGGATGGCGGGTCCGCGCCGCCCGGGTGCTCGGTGCGGACCCGACGGCGTGGGCGACGGCCGTCACCCGAGCCGCGGCGGACCGGCCCCGGCCGGTGCTGCTCCGCCGGGGGGATCTCACCGTCGTCGACTGCGAGCGCCTCGCGGTGCGGGTGGTCGACCAGGTGTCGGGGAACCGGTCGACGTGGACGACGTGGAACCTGGCCGCCGAGGCGATGCGGCAGATCGGACAGGTGGGCTGGCAGTTCGCCGACCCGGACGCGGCCCTGGATGTTCGGCGGCAG
>JBBQGJ010000083.1:0-19735 GCA_038322925.1 Mycobacteriales bacterium | reverse complement strand
GGCGTCCAGGCCGCCCCCGTCGTAGAAGTCGAACTGCGCCGGCTGATCCATGATGGCCTGCGAGTTCACCGCCGATCCGAAATCCAGCCCTGCGGTGGGCATCCCGCCCATCGGGCCGGGCTCGGCGGTCAGCGTCAGGTATTCCAGGATGTGTTCCTCGGCCGCCACATTGGCCACTCCCTCGGGTAGTCCGATCCCGAGATTCACCACGCTGTCCGGTCGTAGTTCCATCGCCGCCCGGCGCGCGATGACCTTCCGCTCGGTGAGCGCCATCGGTGCGATCGTGCTGCGGACCCGGCGCAGCTCGCCGCTGAAGGCGGGGGAATATTGGGTGCCGAAGGTCTGCCAATGGTGTTCGGGTTGCGACACCACGACGCAATCGACCAGCACCCCGGGGATTTTGACGTCCCGCGGGCTCAGACTCCCGCTGTCGGCGATCCGTTCCACCTGCACGATGACCAGACCGCCCGCGTTGTGCACGGCGGTGGCCGCCGCACGAGCCTCCAGGGTGAGGGCCTCGCGCTCCATGGTGATGTCGCCCTCGGGGTCCGCGGTTGTCCCACGGAGGAACGCCACGTCCAGCGGCAATGCCTTGTAGAACAGGTATTCCTGGCCGTCCAGCATGATCAGTTCAACGCGGTCCTCGGTGGTGCGTTCGTTGATCTTCCCGCCGCCGTTCCGCGGATCCACGAAAGTGCCGAGACCGACGCGGGTGATCAGACCAGGCTTGCCGGCGGCGGTGTCCCGGAACAGATGTGACACCACCCCCTGGGGCAGGTTGTGGGCCTCGATCCTGTTGCCCACGGCCATCTTCCCCAGCGCCGGTGACAGACCCCAATGGCCGCCGATGGCCTTCGCGAGCAGACCCTCGTGGCACAGCCGGTCCAGCCCCCGACCCTTCCGGTCGCCGGAGGCGACGGTGAACACCGCAGTCAGGTTGCGCGGGGTGCCGGTGAGCAGGAAGCGGTTTTCCAGTGCCAGCGTCAATTCCTCGGCGAATCCCTGACCCACGAAGCCCTCGATCACCACGGCATCGCCGTCCCGGATGAGCCGCACCGCCTCGGCCGCGGTCACCACTTTGTCGCGCAACGCGGCACCGCCGAGGAACTCGGCGGGCAGCGGCAGTCCTGCGGGGGCGGGGACGTCCTTGGCCGCGGAGCCGGATGAGGGTTCGACGACGACAGGCATGGAATTCCTCCTGGAATAGAGCGAGCCGGGGTGTCCGTGGCGCGCAGGAACGCTCGAGGACGAGATCACGAAGGGGTGCTGCCGAATGACCTTCGGACGCGATCGAGGCGATTCGTCACGTCGAGCATAGGCGTCGGTGCGGCAACCGGGGTGACCGGAAGAGATTCCGCGGCTGCCCCCTCGAGGCGCCAGGGCAATAATGTGTGGTGCGGGCTGGCACTGACTCCCCTAACGGGGTATGACTGGACAGACCGGCCGCAGCCGACGTCGAGCAGAACGAGGACAACGCGTCCAGCGTCGCCGACGTTGTCACCACAGGTGTTCTCCGGGGCCAGAACCGAGGATCGTCATGCACGAACCGCCCAACTCCGTGCCACTACCCGCAGGTGAAAGTCGGATGCTGCTGAGCAGAATGCTGGACAGATTCCTTCAGGACAGGATCCAGCGATGACCGCGATCGTTGACCGTCCGGTCGGTGTGGCAGGCGACGCCGATCGGGTGGACGTCGAGTTCCCCAACGGTGATGATCTGGCGTTGTCCCGGGGAACCGATTTCTACGGCCTTGACGAGTTGCTCACCGACCACGAACGCGAGATCCGCGACCGGGTACGGGTGTGGTGCGACACCCGGGTCGCTCCGGCCGCGGCCGGGTTCTGGGAACGCGCCGAATTCTCGGTGGAACTCGCCAAGGAATACGGTCAGCTGGGCATCGCCGGCGCTTCCATTGTGGGCGACGGCTGCCCCGGGCTCACCTTCCTGGCCGAAGGCGTGATCGCCGCCGAGCTGGCCCGCGGCGACGGCAGCATCGCCACGTTGAACGCGGTGCATTCCGGGCTGGCGATGACCACCATCGCAATGCTCGGCTCCCCCGAGCAACGCGCCGACTACCTGCCCCGGATGGCCACCTGTGAGGTGTTGGGTGCGTTTGCGTTGACCGAACCCGCCCACGGCTCCGACGTCGTCGCGCTGGAGACCCGCGCCCGCCGGGACGGCCAGGAATGGGTATTGGACGGAGAGAAACGGTGGATCGGCAACGGCACCGTCGCCGACATCGTGGTGGTCTGGGCCCGCGACGACGACGGCCAGGTCGGCGCGTTCGTCGTGGAACATCCCGACGGCGCCGACCACCCGGTCCCCGGCTACCACGCACGGAATATCACCGGCAAGGCAGCCAACCGCGGCGTCTGGCAGGCCCAAATGCGGCTGGACGGGGTACGGGTACCCGCCGACGCCCGACTGGCCCAGGCCCGCACCTGGGACGACGCCAACTACGTGCTGGCCAAATCCCGGCAGACCGTCGCCTGGGAAGCACTCGGACACGCCGTCGCCGCCTACGAAGCAGCCCTGACCTACGCGCTGCGACGCAAGCAGTTCGGCCGCCCGCTGGCACGATTCCAGCTGATCCAGGACAAGCTCTCGCACATGCTCAGCGACATCACCGGCATGCAACTGATCTGCACCCGGATGTCGCAACTGCAAGCGGAGGGCCGGATCTCCATCGAACACGCCGCGTTGGCCAAACTGAACACCGGTGACGCCGCGCGCCGGGTCTGCGCCATGGCTCGCGACATCCTCGGCGGCAACGGCATTTTGCTGGACCACCACGTCGCCCGCCATCATGCCGACATCGAAGCCGTCTATACCTACGAAGGCACCGACTCGATCCAGTCTCTCATCGTCGGACGCGCCATCACCGGCCTCAACGCCTTCCGGTGATGTGATGATCAAGCAACTACCGGATGCGGCCGGCCGTCGCGGTGAGCGGGCGGCGGTCTCCGGCTGATGTCGCGAAATGTGTACGTCGCGTCGCCGGAGGACGGCTCCGGGAAGTCCACGGTCGCCCTCGGTCTGGTGACCCTGCTGGGTCGCCTGGTCGGCAAGGTGGGCATCTTCCGGCCGGTCGTCGATTCGTCCCGGCCGGTGGATCGGGTGGTGGAATTACTGCTGGCACAACCCGCCGTCGACCAGGAGTATGCCGAGGCCATCGGTGTGGGCTCGCAGGAATGGCGTGCCCACACTGGCAATGCCCTGGCCAGAATTGTCGACCGGTTCCAGGATCTGGGCAGTCGGTATGACGCGTTGGTGGTGGTTGGCAGCGACGACGAGTTGGGGTCCACCACCGCGATCGCCGCGAATCTCGGCGCGCCGGTGGTGCTGGTGGTGCACGGCCGGCGACGCAGCGCCGAACAGGTCCGGTTGGCCGCCGAACTCGCCAGGGCCGATCTCGTTGCGGCGCACGCCCATCTGGTTGCGGTGATCGCGAACCGGGTGGAGTTGGACTCGGTCGAACAAGTCCGTGACCTGTTGACCCGGGATGGTGGCCTGCCGGTCGGCGTCATTCCCGAGATGCGTTTGCTGGCCGCGCCGGTGGTCGCCGACCTGGTTGCTGCCTGCGATGGCGAACTCGTCCGGGGCAACCCGGCCTGGCTGAACCGCGAGTCGATGGGCTTTGTGGTGGCGGCGATGTCGCTGCCTAACGTGCTCATCCGCCTGGTGGAGGACGTCACCGTGATTGCACCGGGCGATCGCTACGACCTGCTGCCGGCCCTGCTGATGGCCCACCAGTCGGGGGTCTACCCGCGGCTGTCGGCGGTGGTGCTGACCGGCGGCTACGCACTACCCGAACCGGTGGACCGATTGATCTACGGCGCGCATCAGGACCTGCCGATCATCGTGGCGCAGGGTGGCACGTTCGAGACGGGGTCCGCGCTCGCCGGTGTGCGGGGGAAGCTGACGGCTCGGTCGACCGTCAAGGTGGAGTCAGCCCTGCGGTTGTTCGAGGAGACCGTCGACAAGGAAAAGTTGCTGGCGGCGATCGATGTCGGTGTCTCCGACGTGTTGACCCCGGTGATGTTCCAGCACCGGCTGATCGAGCGGGCCAGGCTTGACCGTCGGCGCATCGTGCTGCCGGAGGGCGAGGACGATCGGATCGTGCGGGCCGCGGCCAGCCTGCTGCGCTCGGGGGTGGCCGAGTTGACCCTGCTGGGTGAGGAAATTCCTGTGCATGCCGCGGCATCGGCCGCGGGCGTCGACATCAGCGGAGCGACGGTCCTGTCCAGGCACGATCCCGAACTGGTGGCGACGTTCGCCAAGGAATACGCGAGGATCCGCGCGCACAAGGGCATGACCGAGGAGCAGGCCGCCGAGATCGTCACCGACGCTTCATATTTCGGCACGATGATGGTCCATCTGGGCCTGGCCGACGGGATGGTGAGCGGGGCGGTGCACACCACCGCGCACACCATCAAGCCGTCCTTCGAGATCATCAAGACGGCACCCGGGACCACCATCGTGTCCAGCGTGTTCCTGATGTGCCTGGCGGATCGGGTGCTGATCTACGGGGACTGCGCGGTCAATCCCGACCCGACCGCACAGGAGTTGGCCGACATCGCCATTTCCTCCGCCGGCACCGCCGCCCAGTTCGGCATCACCCCACGGGTGGCGATGCTGTCGTATTCCACCGGGGCATCGGGCAGCGGCGCCGACGTCGACATGGTTAGGGAGGCAACCGCTATCGTTCATCGGACGCGGCCGGATCTGCTGGTGGAGGGGCCTATCCAGTACGATGCCGCGGTGGATCCCGAGGTGGCCGCGGCGAAGCTGCCGGAGTCCCGGCTGGCCGGGCGGGCCACCGTGCTGATCTTCCCGGACCTCAACACCGGCAACAACACCTACAAGGCAGTGCAGCGCAGCGCGAATGCCGTGGCCATCGGACCGGTGCTGCAGGGCCTGAACAAACCGATCAACGATCTGTCCCGCGGGGCCCTGGTTGCCGACATCATCAACACCGTGGCCATCACCGCGATCCAGGCCCAAGGAAGCGTTCGGGAAAGCCTTGTGCTGCCAACGGATACAGCCCACTCGTAGGCCAGTGATCTCGCCTCTGCGGCGGTGAAGCTCAAGGTGGCGCCAGGCTTGGGAGGGGTCTCGCCGAACTTGCCGCCACAAGCCCGCACCCACCCCTGCACCTCGGTTCAGTCCGTTTCCGGCATAGCGCGGGAGCTGTACGACGGCTTCGTCGCGGAGTTGAAGAAGATCGCCGGATTGAGCCTGGACCACCGCCGGGCCGGCCACCTCGGCGACCCCACGGCGTGGGTCTGACCCCGACGATGCCAGGACTGGGACGTCAAGTGGTCACAGTGATCCGCGAGCTTGGACGATCATTGGGTTTGGGGCGCCAACGCTGGACAGGCCGGGAGCAGGTCGCAGAGTCCCGAACCCCTCCGATGTCTGCCGGGGGACTGGACAACTTCCTTCGGGATGTCGATGGGATGGAATTCAACAGCGCCACCGGCCAGCACTGCTCGCAGCATCAGGAGCGGGACTGGGACGCCGTCGACGCCGCGTCCGCCCGGCGCCTGTTCTTCGACGCTCATCCCCTGCGGTGGCTCGCCGTCGCCGGACACGGCTACCCGGTTGGTTCGCCACCCATCCAGGCTCGGCCGTCAGCTGGACAGTGGCTGACCCACCCACTCTGGCGTGACGCGACGTCGCACCAAATCTCGCATCCACGGTCATGTTGCACACAAGCATCGGTTTTCGGCAGAGCACATCGGGTTTCTGTGGGCGGTCGGGTCTGACTGACCTGCGGGTTCATTGAGGCGGGCACGAAGGATGTGGTCACTGGTTTGCCGGAGTTCCGCGGTCGTGGAAGTTGGCTGGGAATACTCTGCCGACCAGTCATCAAGGTCTTGTCTCGCGGCAAACCGTCAACAGCGCCGGTTGGTTCATCGCTCGTGCTTCGACCCGCCCAACGGGTGCCAGCAGGTCGGTGACATTGTTCGACGATGGACCCTGTTGTGTCGGTGACCCAAGGGCAATTGCGTGGCAGGGAAAGGGAAGGGGTCATGTCCTTCAAGGGCATTTCCTACGCCGCGGCCCCGTTCGGCGCCCGCCGCTTCACCGATCCCGGTCCGGCGCCGTCCTGGGAAGGTGTCCGGGATGCCTTCGGGTACGGCCCAACGGCTCCGAAGCCGCCTTATGCGGGGGCGATCGCGGAGTTGCTGCCGGAGCCGGTCATTCCGGGTCAGGACTGCCTGAACCTGAATGTGTGGACGCCGGCCGCCGATTCCGCTCGTCGCCCGGTGCTGGTGTGGATCCATGGTGGTGCCTTCGCCCACGGCAGCGGTGCGGTGAGTACCTATGACGGGGCGAAGTTCGCGCGGGACGGGATCGTCTGTGTGACGATCAACTATCGGCTGGGCGTTGACGGTTTCCTGTTGATCGATGGTGCACCGGCCAACCGCGGCCTGCTCGACCAGGTCGCAGCGTTGCGCTGGGTGCGCGAGAACATCGCGGCATTCGGTGGTGATCCCGACGCGGTGACGATCGCCGGCGAGTCGGCCGGCGCGATGAGCGTGATGACCCTGCTGTCCATGCCCGCGACGGCCGGCCTGTTCCGCCGGGCCATCGCGCAGAGCGGCGCCGGCCATCACGTCATTGTTGCCGCCACCGCGGCGAAGGTGGCCGCCGCGCTCGCCCGGCACCTCGGCGTCGAGCCGACGGTCGAGGGATTCGCTGCCGTTCCCATCGACGATCTGGTCGCCGGCCAGGCCGCGCTGGCGGCGCGCATCGCGGCCGCGCCGAACCCGGCCGAGTGGGGCGAGATCCCGCGCAACCTGATGGCCTTCGAACCCGCCATCGACGGCGAGGTCGTCCCGGCCCGGCCGATCGACCAGTTGGCCGACGGTGTCGCCGCCGACGTCGAGGTGTTGATCGGCAGCAACACCGACGAGTGGGCGCTGTTCCTCGTCCCCAGCGGCATCGTCGACTTCATCGACGACGACCGGCTGGACAGGGCGCTCACTCTCATCGGCGCGGACGCCCACGAGGTCGGCGCCATCTACCGCGCCGCACTGCCCGACGCCTCACCCGGCGAATTATTGATCGCCGCGTTGGGGGACTGGTTCTACCGGCTGCCGGCGATTCGGGTGGCGGAGGCCAGGCTGGCCCATGGCGCCGACACCTACGTCTACGAATTCGGCTGGCCCTCCCCACAATTCGGCGGTCGGCTCGGTGCCTGCCACGCCCTGGAGATGGCCTTCGTCTTCGACAACCTGGACGACCCGGCCGGTCGGCCGCTGGTCGGATCGGCACCGCCACAGGCGCTGGCCCAGGAGATGCACGCTGCGTGGGTGGGCTTTGTCACGACCGGCAGTCCAGGCTGGCCCGCCTACGGCAGTCAGCGGACGGTGCGGACGTTCGCCGGGGCGAGCGAAACGGTCATCGACCCCCGCGCCGCTCAGCGCACCGCCTGGGACGGGGTGCGCTGACCATCCCGTCAGCCTCACGGAAGGACCGGGCCGCCGCGCCCAGCCTGTCCCGCGAACCCCGGCCACCCGGTCACACCCCGGAGGTTTCCCCGAATCCTTTGCGTTGCACGATCGTCCGAACACCTCTAGCCGCTTTCCCCAGCCGCTAGCGCCGATGTGACAACGGATCAGGACCGGAACAGCGGCGGGTTCGGCAGAATCGGTCGGCCGAATGTCGTCGCAGTAACGCCGGCCATGCACAGGTACCAGGCGATGGCCGCGGCGACAATTCCGAAGATTCCTCCGGCCGTGGTCAATGCGGCGGTCGCGGTCAGTGCGCCGAGTGCCAACAGCACGAAAACCACGTCGACCACAGCGAACAGCGCTGCCAGGCCGACCGTCGTCCGCAACGCGGCGACGAGCATCAACGTCGTGAAGATGGCCCAGGCGAGCAGGTACCAGCCAGCCGCCACGCCGTGGTGCTCGGTCGGGATTCCCTCGGCGAAGAAGGTCAGGTAGGCCCAGAACGACAACCAGAAGGCGCCGTAGGAGGTGAAGACCGTCGCGCCGAAAACGTTGCCCTTACGGAACTCCCACATGCCGGCCAGCAACTGCGCGATCCCGCCGTAGGCCAGTGCCACGCCCAGCACCACGGGCTCGGTGTCCTTGGGCAGCACGCCGGCGTTGACCAGGCTCAGCAGAAACGTGGTGAGTGCGAAGGCTCCCAGGCCCAATGGCGCCGGGTCGGCGATCATCCTGACCTGTTCGGAGGCCAACTCCCGGGAGACCGCGACGGCACCGGCCGTCGGGTCATAAGTGTCGGGCACGATCTCGGTGGCCGGGATCATCCGGCCCGCTGTGTCGTCCACCAGTGTGCTCATGCTTGATGCTCCTCAGGAATGGGAAAAGGTGTCGTCGA
This sequence comes from Mycobacteriales bacterium, assembly GCA_038322925.1. GTDB lineage: Bacteria > Actinomycetota > Actinomycetes > Mycobacteriales > Nakamurellaceae > Nakamurella. Next base: position 11,377 of record JBBQGJ010000083.1, on the reverse strand, counting down.
GGTCCGTCGGCGCGGCGCAGCGATCATCCCTGGATCCTGCTTCCATGCCCGGCCCACGCTGCCGTGCGCAACTGGTCCTTGCGGATCTTGCCGGTGGCGGTTCTGGGCAGGTCGAGCACGAAGTCAACGTCCTTGGGCGCCTTGAACTTCGCAATCTGCTCCTTGACGTGGCCGATCAGTTCCGCCTGACCCGCGGTGTGCCCCGCGGCCAGTACCACGAAGGCCTTCGGTCGCTCGCCCCACCGTTCGTCGGGAACGGCGATCACGGCAACGTCGGCCACCGCCGGATGGGAGGAGAAGGCCTGTTCGACCTCAACCGTGGAGATGTTCTCGCCGCCGGAGATCACGATGTCCTTCGCCCGGTCCATCAACCGGATGTAGCCGTCGGGATAGCGCACACCGAGATCGCCGGAGTGGAACCAGCCGCCCTCGAACGCTGCTGCGGTGGCCTCCTCGTCGCGGAAGTACTCCTTCATCACCGTGTTTCCGCGCATCACGATCTCGCCCATCGTCACGCCGTCGGCCGGCACGTCGACGAGTTCGTCAGAATGCCCAAAGCTGGTAACCACTCTCGCTTCATCGGCGGTGATCATGCCGACACCCTGGCGGGACATCAGATAGGAGCGTTCGGGAACCGACAGGTCCTTCCAGTCATCCTGTTCCTCGCACACGGTGTAGGGGCCGTAGGTCTCGGTCAGTCCGTAGACGTGCACGACGTGCACGTTCAGCTCGGCGAAGGCCTCGATGATCGACGGGCTGGGCGGCGCGCCGGCCGTGGTCACGGTCAATGCCGTCGCCAGTGTGTGCGCCAACGCGGACTCCCGCATCATCGACAGCACCGTGGGGGCGCCGGCCATGTGGGTGACGCCTGCCCGATCGACCAGTCGCCAGATGTCGTCCGCCCGTACCGCGCGCAGGCACACGTGGGTGCCGGCCACCGCGGTGAGTGCCCAGGTGGTACACCACCCGTTGCAATGGAACATCGGCAACGTCCACAAGTAGCTGGACCCGTCGCGCAACCCCTGATGGATCACCTCGCCGAGGGAGTTCAGATACGCGCCGCGGTGCGTGTAGACGACGCCCTTGGGCTTGCCGGTGGTACCCGAGGTGTAGTTGAGGCTGATCGCCGCGTCCTCGTCAGTCACCGTGTAGGCGATCGGATCGTCGCTCCCGGTGGCCAGCAGTTCGTCGTAGGTGGTGGCGAAGGCGAGCTCCACGGCCCGACCGTCTTCCGCGGGAAGTGCGACGATTCCCCGCAAAGTGACGACGGCGGCCAGCTTTTCGCGTGCCGGTTCCAGCAGTTCAGGGTCCGCGAACAGGAACCCGGAACCAGAATGCTCGACGATCTGGGCGATCTCCTCGGCGGACAGCCGAGTATTGATCGACACCAGCACGCCGCCGGCCAGAGGCACAGCGAAGTGCGCGATCAGCATCTCGGCGGAATTGGTGGCGAGGTAGGCGACCCGGTCTCCGGGCTGCAGGCCCTTGGACTTCAGTGCCCAGGCGAGGCGGGTGACCTGGGCGGCCATCGCCGCATAGGTAAATGACCTCGTCCCATCGGCGATGGCTTTTCGATCAGGATGTACCTCGGCCGCCCGCTGAAGAAAGCGAAGGGGGGTCAGGGGAATCTGCATTATTCACGCCGCCTCGTCTATTGACGTCACTGTGGCGCCAACTGCACCGTACGCGCTAAAGAGGCAAGAATTACCAGAGTGTGATATTCCGATCTGCCGCCGCCACCCGGCTGGGCGGACGGCGCGCCTTGCGGCGCCCATCAGTGGCTCGCCGGAGCGATCCGTCACCAGTCATCACCAGAGGTCAACTTATCGTTCCCGCCCGAAAAGACTTGTCGTACAGCGCATCAGACGGGGGCACGGGTCGCACGACTGTCAACAGAAAGGAGTGGAGGGCGCTCACGGGGCGCGCATCGGCTCGATCGGCGCCCGCATCGATGTGGTTCCCGAGTGGTCCGATTCCGCCTCCGACGATACGCGGTCGGCCGGTTCTGTGCCGGTTCGAAGAACGGGGAAATTCTCCGTCCACGGCGATGTCCAGGAAATTCTGACCGGTGCGCCGGCCAATCGAGAAGTTGCCGGAGAATAGCGCTGCTTTTTTGGTGGTAAATGTTGGATTATGCGGCAGGCGGCCGTCGTCGGGCCGAGGTCGACATCGTCGGACTGGTCAGCACGATCAAGGTCGGATCGGGTCGCCATGCACGGGTGCGCCGGGAGTTGCTGCTGCGTCAGGCGGGGGCGGTCGGCCCGCCGGTCCACGAGGTCACCATCCCCTGGCCGTGCCGCAACGAGGAATACGAAGCGGCGGTGTCCGCGGTGGTTGCCGCTGCACGCGACCAGGGCGTCTCCCGGATGGCGTTCGGCGACCTCTTCCTCCAGCCGGGCGAGCGGAGCCCAGGTCCACACCGGACTCCGACTGGACAGCGTTCTACCCGATGAGTTCCGGCCCCGCCCGGCCGTCTGCCCTGCGGCCAGCGTGATGTCGGCCAGGAATGAGCCATCGAAAGGAGACAGGCACGTGAGAAAGCTGATCGTGAACACCTTCCTGACCCTCGACGGTGTCATGCAAGCGCCCGGCGGACCCAAGGAGGACGACAGCGGCGGCTTCACGCAGGGCGGCTGGTCGGTGAATTATTGGGACGACCACATGGGTCAGGTGATGGGCGAGTTCATGAGCGCGCCGTTCGACCTCGTTCTCGGACGCAGGACCTACGACATCTTCGCGGCCCATTGGCCACGTGCCACCGACGATCCCGCCGCCAAACCGTTGAACGACGCCACCAAATACGTCGCTTCGCGGAGCCGCCTGACGCTGGAGTGGCGCAATTCCATGTTGATCGAGAACGTCGGGGGAGACGCCGCCGAAGGGACCGCGGCGCTGAAAAGGGGCGAAGGACCTGATCTGCAGGTGCACGGCAGCGGCAATCTGATCCAGACCCTCATGCGCCACAACCTTGTCGACCGGTTCGGGCTATGGGTCTTCCCGGTCGTCGTCGGATCGGGCAAACGCCTGTTCTCCGACGGCACCGTCCCGGCCGGGCTGAATTTGGTCGACAGCAGCGTCTCCACCACCGGAGTGGTGATCGGCACCTACGAGCCGGCCGGCGAGATTGTCACCGGATCGTTCGAGCTGGACTGAAGGCCGCAACTGTCCACACTGGCGAGCGGCTCCGGACGAGAACGATTCGATCAATCCTGGAATCTGGGGGACAGGGCGTACCGGAGCAGCACGACGTCCTCGATCTGGCGCGCTTCGGCGAGCGTCGCGCGCCGGTCCTGATTCCACGGGAACCGGCCGTCCCCGACGAACCGCCGCGCCCGCGAATCGCCGACGAAGAAAGGTGCGACGACCAGCTGCAGCTCGTCGACAAGGTTGGCCGTCAGGAACTGGGTGTGCACCAGGCCGCCGCCCTCTACCATCAGCCGCTGCACACCGCGGGTGTACAGGTCCTCGCTCATCCAGCGCAGGTCCACCGGGGCTCCGCCGTCGACGACCGTCGCGACCTGCCCGAGTCGCTGTTGCGCCCGCGCCACTGCCGAACTCGTGCAGTAAACAAGCTTCTCGCTGTCGCCGGAGGCGAAGAAGTTCGCGCAGACGTCCAATTGCGCGTTCCCGGTGACCGTCACCTTGATCGGCGAGGGCGACAACCCCCGGGCGACCCGGTCGTCGCGCCGCTGCTTGGTCCGCACCAGGAGCCGCGGGTTGTCGTTCCTGACCGTGGCGGCGCCGACCAGGATCGCGTCGGAAGCCGCGCGGACGGCATCGACACGATCGAAGTCCGCGTCGTTGGAGCACAGCAGCCGCCGCTCGCTCGCGGTGGCCAGGTAGCCGTCGATGGACATGCCGCAACTCAGCAGGGTGTAGGGGCGGTCAGCCACTCGCGGCGCCTTCCGGCCACGCCATCGCGGCCGCGAACGGCCCGCTGGGCGCGGCTGCCGGTGCGGGGTGCCGCGAACTCAGGGGACTCTGCACTCGCTGCTTGTGCCAGGCCACGAGCAGCACGATAGCGCCGGGCAGGCTGGCGACGAGCACCATGACGCCGTAGACCACGGCGGTCGCCACGCCCTGGGTGGCGCCCAACCCGGCCGCGGCGAACGCCCAGGCGGCCACACCTTCTCGTGGTCCCCAGCCGCCGATGTTGGTGGGCAAACCCATCGCCACCAGCACCAGCAGCGCCAGCGGGAGCAACTGCGCCAGCGGCGCCGTCACCCCTGCCGTCCGTGCTGCGATCAGGAACGTCGCGGCGTGACCGGCCACCACCACGGTCGACGCCAGCAGGATGCCCGGCCAGGCCCGCCGGGCCAGCAGGCCGTGGCGGATGTCGGCGCAGGCCGTGCGCATCGCCCTTGCCCAGCGTGACGGGCCGCTGTGCGGTAGCAACCATGCCAGCAGCAGGATGATCAACGCGCCGGCGCCGACGGCGGCGGCGATGAGCGGGACGGACGAGCGCACCGGCGACGGCAGCACGAGTAGCAGGATCACCGTCAGCACGATCTGCACCAGCTGCCCCGCGGAACGCTCCCAGCCGACGGCCCGCAGGCCGCGGCCGACATCGCCGACGTCCCGGCCGTGCCGCACTCCGCGGTGCACGTCACCGAGCACCCCGCCGGGCAGCGTGGTGTTCAGGAACTGCGAACGGTAGTACGCGGCAACCCCGGAGCCCATCGGGACCGCGACGCCGAGACCCCGAGCGACCAGGCTCCACCGCCAGGCGCAGCACACCGTGGTCAGCAGTGCGATCCCGGTCGCCGCAGCCAGGGACCACCCGTCGATGGTGCGGATGCCGTCCAGGAACGGACCGGTGCCGACCCGCCACACCAGCACGGCGAGGATGGCGACGCCGCCCCACAGGCGCGCCCACCTCCACCAGGTGCGGCTCATCGTCACGTCCGATCTACTCGGTACTCGCAGGCCCCCGGGCGGCCGGTCGACCTCACAGCCGATGTCGCCGCGCGGTTGCGTTCTGCTGTGACATACGTCGACAACGGGGGCAACGGTTCACCCGGCCGCCCGGGGGTGAACGCAGCGGCGCTCATCGTGGCAGGGCCAGCAGGTCCAGTGGTGCACGGTGACGCTCAATCGGCCGTCGGCGGCCTCGGCGGTGACCCAGTGTTGCGGGCCGGTCAGCAGTGGCGCGAGCCAGCGGCCCATCGAGCCCGTGCCGGACCCGAGGTCCTGAATGACGGCGCTGCCGCCAGGCGGCAGCCACCGCTGGACCTCCTCGACCAGGTCCAGCGAGCGGGCCTGCGCGGGCGCCTCCTCGCGCAGCGCCAGCCAGGTCGGGCTGACGAGGACCGGCGAGGCGGTCACGGCGCCGCCTCCGCCAGCACCCGGGAGAGCGTGGCGGTGGTGTCCGACCAACCGGACAGCGACGATCGTCGGGACCGGGCCGCCACCCGCAGCCGCCGCCGAAGATCGGTGTTGCACAGCCAGTCTGTCAGGGCCGCGGCGAGGGTAGCCGGGTCGCCGGGTGGTACCAGGATGCCGGGAGTCTCCCCTTGGGCCCCACGGCCGACGGCCTCAGGGACTCCGCCGACTGCAGAAGCGATCACCGGGAGGCCGCGGGCCAGCGCTTCGGTGACGACCATCCCGTAGGTCTCCGCGCGGGAGGCCAGCACCAGCGCGTCGGCGGCGGCGTAGGCGGCGCCGAGGTCGGCGCCGGCCAGCGGGCCAGTCAGGTGTACGCGGTCCCCGATGCCGGCCGCGCGCGACCGAAGTCCGATGCGTTCGACGAACTCCGGATCGCGGGTCAGGCTACCGACGCACTCGAGGCGCCAGGCGAGGTGGGCGATGGAGGCCAACGCCTCGAACAGCACGTCGTGGCCCTTGCCGGGGGTCACCGCGGCCACGCACAGCAGCTCGCCGCCCGCCGGCGTTCCAGGTGCCGGGTCGGCCGCGTCCACACCCGGTGCTGCCACGTGAATCCGGTTGGGATGCAAGGCATATCGGTCGAGCAGCCAGTCCCGGGAGCGGGCGCTGGTGGTGACCACCGCCACCGCGGCGGACAGCGTGGCACGTTCCCGGGCGGCACTTTCCCGCACGGCAGTCTCGGTGACGTCATCACCGGTCGTGGGCTGGCCGAGCGGCATGTGCACCAGGACCACCAGACGTAGCCGACCCGACTCCGGGACCAGCACCTCCGGCGCCGTCGACGCGATCAATCCGTCCAGCAGCACGACTGCGCCGTCCGGGATCGCCGCGATGACGCGGGCAAGGACCTCCCGGCTCGCGCCGTCCGGTGTGGGCCACGCGCCGGGGACGGCGTGCTCGCGCACCGACCAGCCGAGCGTGGCCAGCCCGGAGCGAACCCGACGGTCGTAGGCATTGCCGCCGCTGGGCCGCGAAGGGTCGTCGACGCCGTCCGGCACGACCAGGTGCACGGCACTGACCGGTTGGCCGACCGGTTGCGGCGCGCTGACGGCGCTGATCCGACCGCTGACGCCAGTGGAATTGAACCCGTTCACGGTCCGGTCACAGTGCTCGCTCATAGCTCGCCCAGGCGACGTGCGACTCGTGCAGGGTCACGACGATCCCCGCCAGCCCGCGGGCACCCTCGCCGAGGGCTCCCGCGTGCACCCGCTCCGCCAGCCGATCGGCGACCACCCTGGCCAGCGCCTCGGTCGAGGTGTTCATTCCGGCGAACGCCGGCTCGTCGTCCAGGTTGTGGTAGCTGAGGGCGCCGACCACGGAGTGCAGCTCCTGCGCCGCGCGGCCGATGTCGACCACGATGTTGTCGGCATCCAGGGATTCCCCCCGGAACGTCGCGTCCACCACGAAGGTCGCGCCGTGCAGCCGCTGCGCGGGCCCGAAGACCTCGCCGCGGAAGCTGTGGGCGATCATCATGTGATCGCGAACGGTCACGCTGAACATGCGCTCACCACATCCACTCACCCTTCACCCTCCGGACGTCGGCCGCCCCTGCCCTCGTAGCTGATAACGTGACAGAGCGCGGGAAGACTGCCCGCGGCCAGCCGGGCCATCACGTCGGGCAGCTCGTCGAAGCGGGACATCCCGGTGATCAGAGTGTCGAACGCTGGGTCCCGCAGCAGGTCAAGGGCGAGCGTGAGCCGGTCGGCCGAAGTGCGGGCACCGCTGCGGGCGGGGGAGACCGTGCCGACCTGGCTGGCCCTGATCCCCAGCCGGCCGGAATGGAAGGCGCCGCCCAGGGACAGCCCGATCTCGGTGTCGCCGTACCAGCTGAGCTCGATGACCGTGCCTTCGGGGCGGAGCAACTCCAATGAGCGTTGTAACCCCGTCGCCGTGGCACTGGTGTGGATCACCAGATCGCGGCCGCCCGCGGCATCGGCGGGAAGCGCGAAGTCCACACCGAGGGCGTCCGCGACGTCCTTCCGGCGCCCGTCGGAGTCCACGATCGTGACCTGAACGCCGGGAAACCGGCCCAGCAGCCGGGCGACGCAACAGCCCACCATGCCGGCGCCGACGACGCTGATCCGGTCACCCAGCAGCGGCGCGGCGTCCCAGAGCGCGTTGACCGCCGTCTCCACGGTGCCGGCCAGCACGGCCCGCTCCGGCGGCACGTCGTCGGGGACGACGACCACCGCGCCGGCGGGCACCACGTACGCGTTCTGGTGCGGATACAGGCAGAAGACCGTGCGGTCGATCAGCTCCGGCGGGCCGATCTCCACCACTCCCACGTTCAGGTAGCCGTACTTGACCGGCCCCGGGAAATCGCCGTCCTGGAACGGTGCGCGCATCGTGGCGTACTGGTCGGCCGGGACACCGCCTCGGAAGACCAGCGTCTCGGTCCCCCGGCTGATCCCCGAATAGAGCGCTTGTACCAGGACGTCGCCGGGAGCGGGATCGGGCAGCACAGCCGGCCGGAGTTCGCCGACACCCGGTTCGCGCAGCCAGAAAGCCAGCGCATTCCTCACAGCGGCCGCACCTCCCAGTCCCCGAGATGAACCGGACGCTCACCTTTGCGCGTATTACCGCTGTACACCATAGAGACGGAGGCGTCGTGCGCAAGGTTCGAAGGGCCCCGGGGATCGGGCTGATCGCCCAGCTCGCGCTGCTCGCGGCGCTGGCAGCGACGGTCGGCCTCGGCGCCGCGGGCTGGGTGGTCGGTGTCACCTACGGGGTGATCACGGCGACCCTCCTGACGGACGGCCTGATCGATCAGGGCGCGGACCGGCTCGGGCCGGCCGACCGCGTCACGCTCACCCGCGCCGTGCTCGTCGGCGGCGTTGCTGCGCTGGTCGCGGACTCGTTCACCGGATCGATCTGGGTGACGGCGCTCGTCGGGCTCGCCGCGGTAGCGCTCGTCCTGGACGCGGTCGACGGCTGGGTCGCGCGGCGGACCGGAACGGCGTCGACCCTCGGCGCGCGCTTCGACATGGAGGTCGACGCGTTCCTGATCCTGGTCCTATCCCTCTACGTCGCAATGTCTTTCGACCTGTGGTGGGTGCTCGCGATCGGCGCGGCCCGCTACCTGTTCGTTGCTGCCGGCCGGCTGCTGCCGTGGATGCGCGGGTCTCTGCCGCCGCGCTACTGGTGCAAGGTCGTCGCGGCCGTGCAGGGTGTGGTGCTGGCTGCCACCGCTGCGGATGTGCTGCCCAGGCTGGTCACCGAGGTCGCCCTGGCCGGCGCGCTCGTCCTGCTCGCTGAGTCGTTCGGCCGCGATGTGTGGCGGCTGGCCGGCCGCCGGGTTGTCGCCTGCAGCAGGCACAGGGTGGGGGCCGTCGCGGTCCAGTCAGCCGCTGTCGTCGGCGGCCAGGCAACGCCGGACGAACGGGCCGGGCGCCCGATCGGCGACGGGGCCGACCAGCAGGCGAGATTCCGGGGGCCGGTCCGCGCCGTGGCGGCGGCAGTGACGACGGTGTTGGCGGCGATGCTGGTGTGGTTCGCGTTGGTGGCTCCGAGCGGGATGCATGACCTGGTGCCCAGCGCCTTCGTTCGCATCCCGGTCGAGGGGCTGCTGTTCCTTGCGCTCGTGCTCGCGTTGCCGGCCAGGGCGAGGGGTCCCGTCGCGCTCGTCGTCGGAGCGGTTCTTGCCCTCTTGTCCATTGTCAAGGTCATCGACCTGGGCTTCTCCGTGGCGCTGGATCGGCCGTTCAACCCGATGACGGACTGGGGCTACCTTGGATCTGCGGTGGGCCTGCTCACGAACTCGATCGGCCGGTCCGGCGCAATTGTCTCCACCATTGCGGCCACGGTCGTCGTCGTTGCAGTCGTCATCTTCATGCCACTGTCGGTCCTTCGGCTGTCCCGGATCGTGTCCCGGCACCGCAGGGCCTCCATTCGCACCGTGACGGCCGTCGGGGCCGTCTGGGTGCTCTGCGCCGTGCTCGGCGTGCAGATAGGCCAGGGCGCGCCCGTCGCGTCGACGAGCGCCGCCGCCCTGACCTACGACCAGGTCCTCCTGGTCGGCGCGGGCATTCAGGATCAGGAGGTGTTCGCCGCCGCTGTCGCCAACGATCAGTTCGGTACGGCGCCGTCGGTCGCCACGACCGCACCGCCGACCGTCAATGGTGCAACTCCGCCGGCCGACTCGACAGCGGCCCAGCCCGCGGGCGCGACCACCTCGCTGACCCCGCTGTCGGCTCCGCCCGCGGCCGGCGCGGATAACGCCCCCCGAGCGGACCTGTTGGCCGGTCTGCGGGGCAAGGACGTCGTCGTCGCCTTCGTCGAGAGCTACGGCCGGGTAGTGGTTCAGGATTCGACGATGGCACGGGACGTCGATGCCACGTTGGACGCCGGGACGCAGGCGCTGAGTCAATCGGGGTTCTCCGCGCAGAGTGCGTTCCTGCACTCGCCGACGTACGGGGGCCTGAGTTGGCTGGCCCACTCCACCTTCCAATCCGGCCTCTGGATCGACAACCAGCAGCGTTACGACCAGCTCGTCGCGAGCGACCGCGTGACGATCAGCTCCGCGTTCAAGGCCGCGGGCTGGCGGACGGTGGGCGACGTGCCGTCGAACGAGCGGGCGTGGCCGGAGGGAACGACGTTCTACCACTTCGACCAGATCTACGACGAAACCAACGTCGGGTATGCCGGGCCGAAATTCAGCTATGCCGCGATGCCCGACCAGTACACCCTGTCGGCCTTCCAACGACTGGAGCTTGCGCAGCCCGGCCGCGGGCCGGTGATGGCCGAGATCGATCTGGTGTCGAGCCACTGGCCGTGGGCGCCGCTGCCCCACCTGGTCGACTGGAACCAGGTCGGTGACGGGTCGATCTTCAATCCGATGCCCGAGCAGGGCCAATCACCCGACGTGATCTCGCAGGATCCGGCGCAGGTCAGGGCCGCGTACGGGCAATCCATCCAGTACTCGCTGAACACCCTGGTGTCGTTCGTCCAGACTTACGGTGACAAGAATCTGGTGCTGATCATGTTGGGCGATCACGAGGCGGCATCGACGGTCAGCGGAGAGGGCACCACCCACGACGTGCCGGTCACGATCCTGTCCCAGGACCCGTCGGTGATGAGCCGGATTTCCGGCTGGGGCTGGCAGAACGGCCTTCGACCCGGACCGCAGGCGCCGGTTTGGCCGATGGACGCCTTCCGGGACAGGTTCCTCACCGCGTACGACCGGTAGCCGCGACGACTCATGACGGGCGCCCCGCGCGGCTTCGCCGACAATGTGGCACGACGAACAGGGGCGCTGGAAAGTCGCGCACCCGCGGAGGGCGGAGGATGACCCCAGGGGATGTCACGTGTCCCATGCCGATCGCGCAGGATTTCCCGCGGCCATCCCGCGCGGAAAGACGAATGAGCAATTGCTGTCCCCGACGCACCGGAAGGACCGAACCGATGACCGTCACGACGGGTGCGATAGGGGTGACCGCCAGCGTCGAGGGGGGCGTTGCGACGCTCGTTCTGTCCAATCCGCTACGGAAGAACGCGCTGACCGTGCAGATGTGGGCCGATCTCGCTACGGCGGTCCAGGAACTCGACGCCCGGGCAGACGTGCGGGTCATGGTGATCAGGGGAGCTGACGGCAATTTCTCCTCGGGTCTGGATCTTGCCTATCTGATCGAGGCCGACCTGACGGCCGACAGCACCATCGACCCGGCAACCGTCACCTCTCCTGCCGAGTTGGCGATCACCAGGGCCAACACCCCGGTCATTGCGGTCATCGAGGGCCACTGCCTGGGCGGCGGTGCGCTTGTCGCGATCGCCGCGGATATTCGCATCGCCAGCACGTCGGCGCGGTTGAGCCTGCCGCCGTCGAAACTGGGTGTGGTGTACCCCGCCTCGTCGATCAGGTATCTGGTCGCGTTGATCGGCCCGTCGCGGGCCAAGTTGCTTCTGCTGACCGCCGAGACCCTCGACGCAGCAGGCGCTCTGGCTATGGGGTTGGTGGACCGGGTGGTTCCGGCCGAGGGGCTCGACGAGGAGATCC
>JBBQGJ010000082.1:0-19914 GCA_038322925.1 Mycobacteriales bacterium | reverse complement strand
ACCCCGGCGGCCGCTCCCACGGCAACCGCCTGCCCGACGGAGCCGGGCACCCCCACGGCGCTCGACGGCGCATCCGCGGGCACCGGGCCGTCCGGCCGGCTGGGTTCCTCGGGTGTCGTCACGGCCGCCCCGACGGTCCGGCTTGATTGCGAACCACGACGCGGTGCGGGCCGGACAGGAACAGCGAATGCCGATCCAGCCGGATCACGTCACGACCGGCGCCGATCCGTTGCCCGGTGCGCAGATCGAACTCGAACAGCTGGACCTCGTCGACCCGGCTGACGCCCTCAACGGTTTCCAGCAATTGGGCGATGGCCGCGGCGTTGAGATCGGCGTCGAACAGCCAACCCGATCCGTCGGCACCGCCGGTGAGCGGGTGGATATACCGAGTGAGCTCGTCGGCGGCCCGCTGCCGGACCAGCGCCGCCGGCCGGCCCGGCGGCGCCTGCAACAACGCGGCCACCGAAACACCCTGGTAGTAAGGGGTTCCCACCTCGACGGCGGTGCCGACCACGCGGTGCGCGTCCAGGTGCTCGGTGATCCTGCGCATCAACGGCGCGGCCAGCGCGAAATCGTCCAGCACGTGCTGCCGCGGATCGGTGCGCACCTGCGGCACCACCAGCAGTCGGACCGGCCCCTGCCCGGTCGCCGACGGCAGGCAGCGGGCCCTCGCGACCTCGATCGACGACTCCAGCGTGAGCCGCTCGAAATCGCCTGCGGTCACGGCGCGCTGGCCGGTGCGCAGGGTGAGCGGGCCGCGGATCTTCGCCTCCGCAACGGTTTCCGCGTCCACTCCGCCGGTCGCGGCGCGCAGGTTCACCGCGCCGGAGATGTAGGGCACCGAGCTGCGGAGCACGGTCAGCGTGCGGGCGCCGACATTCCCGGCGGACCCCCCGCCGTTCCGGTAGCCGGTGACGGCGATCTCGGCGCCGTCCCGCGGGATCCGGCCGTGCTGCCGGACCGAGCCGTCGGCGTACCGCACCCGCGGGCCGAAGCGCAGCACACCGGAGGCGGAGTCCCAGACGAAATGACTGTCCGTCGAGCCGGAGCGGGAGAAGTCCTCGACCTCTGTCCAGTCCACCGGACCGGCCGGATCGGTGACCCGCACCGTTTCGTCCGACCGCCGCGGAATCACCGGCGGGAAGGCGACCCGGTACTCCTGGCCCGGACTGCCGTCGGAGCGACCGAGCACCTCCGCCGGCGAACTGGAGGCGTGCTCGGCGAGCACGGTGGCGCCGATCGTCGCCACCGCCATGTCGTCGATCGTCGGCGAGGCCTGGTAGGTCGGCTGGCCCGGCCGGGCCGCCACCAGCCGCACCCGGATCCAGTACGCGGCCGTGTTTCCCAGAGTCAGCAGCTCGTGCTCGTTCGGCACCATCAGGACGATCGCACCGGAGCGGTTGAGGCCGCCGGTGGAATCGGAGAAGACATCGGCCGCGATCCAGGCCTCGCCGTTCCACACCTCCCACACCAGCGGAGGTTGCTGCGGATCCACGCCGATGCCCTGGGCGGCGGCGGTGACCGACAGCCGGAGCGCGACACCGGCCAGCGACCGGGCGAAACCCAGCAGCAGCGCGTCCCCCGGCACCAGCTGGCCGGAGGCGTCAATGGTGCTGAAGCAGGTCACCGACGATCCGACATAGCGCAGGTCGTCGGTCACATCGCTGAGTCGTTGCATTTTCGCATCGGTGGTCATCGCCACCGTCAGCTCCGGCGGCACGATGTCCAGCGGGCTGACGGTGGTGAACACGATCGGGCTGTCGCCGGCGGTGTCCCGCGCCGTGGTGACCTGCATCCCGGCCGGCACCGTGATCGTGCTGTCCTGCGCCGCGGACAACCAGAAGGTGATGTCGGCGCGGGCCACCGACGGCGGAAACGGCTCGATCCCGACCAGGTTCAGGAAGTGCACGAACAGCCGGTCGGGCACCTGATTGACCCGGAACAGCACCATCTCGCTCATCCAGGCGAACAGCTCGATGAGCGCGACGCCGGGGTCGGACAGGTTGTGGTTGGTCCACTCCGGGGTGTACCGGGGGATCAGCCGCTTGGCCTCGTCGACGATGTCCTGGAACGTCCGGTCGTCCAGGTTCACTGCGGGCAGCGCCATCAGCCCTCCTCGTGCGGGATCACGTAGAACGGGTACACCAGGTTGCGGCGGTCGTTGGTCGCCTTCACCCGGTAGCCGACCGAGATGGTGACGATCGCCGAGTCGTGCGGGTCGGGGATCGGATCGACCGATTCCACCTGCACCCGCGGCTCCCACTGCGCCAACGCGTCCCGCACCGCCTGCGCCATCAGCCCCAGCAGGTTGGCCGTCACCGGTTCGAACAGCAGATCCCAGATGCGGCAACCGAACTCGGGACGCATGACCCGTTCGCCCGGCGCCGTCGCCAGCACGACAGCCATGGCCGCGTCGATGTCGGCGGCACCGTCGGTCAGCCGGATCGCCCCCGTGTGGTCGACCTGCATCGGCCAGAAGAATCCACGCCCGACGAACGACGCGTCATGGTGCGCGGGGCGCATGGAACCGCCGGACCCCGCCGCTGACCCCACGCTCGATCCCGGGCCCGAGCCCGGCGACGGCGCATTGGACGGAATGGCCATCTCGGACATCAGTTCACCGCCACGACGGCGCCCTTGATGGTCACCGGCCCGCCGGCGGAGAATTCCCCCGTCGCCGACGCCTTGACCTCCGTCATGGTTCCGGAAATGGCCGCCTTGACGCTGGCCTTTGCGGTGATGTTCACGCCCGAGATCTCCACATCGGTCTGGGATTTCAGGGTGATCTTCTTCCCGGACAGGGTGATCGAGCCGTCCTTGGCGATCTCGATCGATGCGTCTCCGGCACCGACGGTGATCGGGACACCGGCCGGGACCTTCGCGCTCAACGCGTCCTTGCCCAGCCGTACCTGGTGGGCTCCACCCGCCAGTTTCAGGTCGATGTGCTGGTTCGCAGCGTCGGTGCCGTCACCGAATTCGACGAAATGCCCCAGCCGTGAGGTGATCCGGCGCCGCGACACGGTGTTGTTCTGCACGCCGAACTCGACCGGGATGTCCTTGCCGTTGTAGACACCGCCCAGCACCACCGGCCGCCGGGCGTCGCCGCCCTCGAACCCGACGATCACCTCGTCGTTGATTTCCGGGACGAAGGTCATGCCGCGTCCGGACCCGGCGCCGAGGGTGACGACCCTGGCCCAGTTGCTCTCCACCTGGTCGCCGATCGAGACGTACTTGACCTTCACATCGCCGGCGGAGCCCTGCTTGTTGCCGACCATGGTGACGATCCCGATCACCAGGCCGTCCCGGCGAAAGCTCGACGGACGGTCGCCGGAGAGTACGTCGACCAGGCTCGACGGGCGTCGATCTCCTGCGGTGAAACGGGTTTCGAAACCGCGTGCGCTGTAGGAATGCTCCACCTCGCTGACGTGGTAGGTGCCGGACGCCGGCCCGGCGTCGGCGATCTCCACCGAACCCCCTGGGGTGATCCGCGAATCGGCCGGACAACTGCCCTTCGCGGTGACGGCGCCCGCCGTCCAGCGCTCGACCAGCCTGTTGGCCAACGATTCCGCTTCGGTCTGGTCCCCAGGCATGTCCGCGGTGCTGACCGTGCGGTTCGTCTGCTTCAGCTTCGACGCCGTCAGGTAGGGGCCGACGAGGTGCGCCGTCGAACCGGAGGTGGACGTCGTTCCGGTCGCGGTCACCGACTGCTTCGTCTTCGGCCACCACCCGCAGATGGTCGGGGTGCCGGGGTGCAGCGCGCTCGCCCGCACGGAGAAGGTCTCGAGTTGCTCACCGACCGTCAGCCGGACGGCCGGCGACGCTGTTGTCGCGGGACGGAAATGCAGCGTGCGACCGTCCACCCACCAATCGCTGCCGGTGCGATCGGCGATCTCGGCGATGAAGCCGAAATCACTGTCCGCCTGCATCAGGTATTCCTGACGCTCGCTGGTCGCCGACACCTGCGCGCGCAGGCCGTATTCTTGGGCGATCTTCGAGATCACCTCGGAATAGGTCACCGTGGTGAACGTCCTGACCTTCGTGCCGAGCGTCATCTTGTAGGCGAGGTCGTCGGCGATCACGGTGAACTCGGGCTGACCGCGATCCAGGTGCAGCTCGACGCCGGTGACCTCGCCGAGGAACAGTGCGGTGCCGCCGGGGCTGCTGATCTCCACCTCGCTGCCGATGGCGAACAACTGCCCGGCCGCCACCGAGTAGCCGATGTCGGAGAATCGGAGCACCGCCCTGCCGGGCAAGCCAAGTGACCGGGAAATGCGGACGCCGTCGAGTTGGTCGAGTTCGCGATCGCCGACGAGCGCCCCGTTGATCTTGATCTCGGGAGCGATGAGGCTGAGCGCACTGGTCATCGTCCGGCCCTCGGGATGCTCAGCAGTGACCCGGTGCGCAGCGCCAGCGGGTCCACCACGCCGTTCGCGGTGGCGATGGCGCGCCACCGGGTGGAGTCCCCGTAATAGCGGGCCGAGATCCGGTCCAGCGTCTCGCCGGGCTGGACCCGGTGCACGCGATGCGGCTCCGGCGTGCCCGACGTCGGGTTCTGCGGACCGAACGCCGCCGACTGGGCGAACTGGGTCAGCGACAGGTCGACTTTCGCGCGGAGCGGCACGCCGGTCGAGGAGAAATAGGTGAATTGCAGGTTGAGGCTGCTGACCACCGCCTTGAACGAATGGAGGTTTCCCCAATGGAAGACGACATACGGCGGGCGGGCATTGTTCGTCTGCGGGTCGGTGCCCGGCAGTGTGGCATCGACGTCCATCAGCTTCAGCACCTTGCCGGTGTGCCGGGTGACCGCTTCGCCGGTGTCGGTGGTGTCGAACATCAGCTGCAGCGACATGGTCCCGGAGTTCGCACCAAGGTACTTGACCTGCGGAACACCCTGCCCCGCAAGGGAGACCCCGGACCAGGAATTCGACCTGGCCACCGAGAGCTCCGCCGGGTTGAACATGCAGGGCACCGTCTCGGCGCTGCCCTCGATTTCCAGAAATGCCTTCTCGGTCAGGCTCATGATCGTTCCCCGTTGTGGTTGGTGGCGCGTGTGCCAGTCACGTCAGAACAATCTGGTCAGAACAGTCACGTCAGAACACCCCTGGGGAGAACCGGCGGCCGCGACGGGCGAGTTCGCCCCTGACCCGGTCCTCCAGCCGATCCACGATGAGATCGACGAGTTCGTCCCACTCCCGCGGCGTGAGCGCGTCGGCCACCGCCGGTGCGGCGAACGACTGCGTGTCGATATCCGTCATGGCACTCCTTGTCGAGACGGTCTGTCCGAACCCGCGGAATCGTCTGATGGGCCCCGAGCCGGAAAGGTTCGCTGCGAACGGCTCTCGGACGGGTGGCGCGGCGTCCGCCGGATGCGGTGGCTGGAGCCCGCCCGGCGCGGCGGGCGATGCCAGGCCGGCACGGGCGCGCTCGAAGAGTGACACCGGCACCATGTCAAGCAGGCTGGCTCTGGGCGCACCAATCGCTCTGGACGCTGTGGACGCTGTGGACGCCTGGGACGCCTGGGACGCCTGGGACGCCGTGGCGACACTCGCCGGCACGGGGGGTGGGCGGCGGGTGTGACCGGCGTCGGCCACTGAGTCCGGGATCCGAACGGCGCCCCGGCGTGGCGTGCCGACCGGTGGCGCCGCCGGTGCGCGGAGGATCAGACCCGCGGTCGCGGGAACGACGCCGGCTGCCTGGTGCGGAATCATCTGCCGGAGCGCGAGCTGATGCAGGTTCCCGCCGGAATGGTGTGTGGTGGAATTTCCGGACGGTGGGGTGGCGCCGAGCGGGAGGTCGCTCCGTTGGTGGACCGACATCGACTCCCTGGAGGGGGTTTCGGGCGCGCCGCCCGTCGACGGGATGGGGGCGGGAGTGGGCGTCGCCGACCCGCGGTCCCGGCGGTCCGGGTGCCGCGACGTGCTTCTGCGCCCTTGCCCGGCAGCCGGACCAACTCCGGTCTGAACGATCACCGGCGCCGTCCGCGCGGGCAACGGCGGATGGGTGGCGATCACCCGGTGGGCCGCCACCGTGGCCGAGGCCCCGGTCATCGTCACGGCGAGCCGGCCCGGTAGCGGGAGCGGGCCGGCGGCGACGGTGCTCACCGGGGGCGATGCCGGTGCCGTCGGGTCACCCGCTGTCCGACGGGCATCCAACCGGTGGGGGTGCTCTGGGGCCTCCACCGCCGGACGATGCACCATGTGTGAAGGCCGGATGATCGGTGAAGGCCCGCCGGCCGGCATCGAACGGGCCGCGGTCGAGGGCGCGATCTCGGTGTTCACGGCCAGCACGAACGGACCTCGCCGGATGGGACCGGCGATCGGCTCCGCGAATCTCCGCGACCAACTCCACCGGCGGCGCACGGGTGCCGCGCTGGAGGTCAGCGGACGGATGGCGACCGGGCCGACCGCCGAACCTTCGAGCAGACGGCGTGGAGGCGAGGTGCCGCTGGTTCGCCTGGGAGGGGCGCCGGTCCATGTGGGAGGGTCCTCGGTCCATCGGTCTAGTGCCAGAGGTGCCGCCGGTGCCGCCGGAGCGGCGGGCTGCGCCGTCGCGTCACCGGGCGCTGCAGATCCCGGCACCCAGGCTGCAGGTCGGGGTCCGCTCGAGGCACGGAGCGGGACGTCAGGCGTTGCCGATCCCAGGGCGGCGACCGCGGCGGGGGTGGGACGCGGGCGCCGGTGTACGACCGCAGGCGAAATCGTCCCGAATGGCGTGCCACTCGCGGGAGCGATGGTGCGTCGAACTCCGGAAATGGCGCCGGGTCCGGCGAACCGCCCGGTGACGGTCCCGGTCGTTCCGCGGAGTTCGGGCAACGGACGGAGCGCCCGCGACAGCCGCCGCGGGGCGACGAGACGCGCGGCGACGAGACACGCGGTGGCGAGATGTGGGGTGCCGTCACGTTGTGGGGGATCGGTGAGGCGATGCCGGGAGTGTGCCTCACCGCGGGCCGCCTGGTCCGCCATGCCCGCCGACGCGACTGGTGCGAAAGGTGCAAGAGGGGATGGGGCGCGGACCTGAGCCGCGGCGGCCGCTGCGCTCGTCGACCTCGCCATGAACCGGCCCGACCAGAGGTCCCAATGGGTGCCGCTTGGGGCGGCGTCACCCCGGGTGCCCGCGACCCGACCGCCCGCGACCCGGGTGCCCGCGACCCGACCGCCCGCAACCGGGGTGCCCGCGACCCGACCGCCCGCGACCCGGTCGCCCTGAAGCTCTCCGCCCACGGTGCGACGGCCCGTCACCCCGGCGGCGGCAGTCGTCGGTGCCGACATCGGCCCTCGAACCACGCGGCCCGCGGCCGGTGAGATCGCCACCGGGGTAGCGACGCCCACCGGCAGCGCGACGGTCCGCCGCACCGGTCCCGCCGCCGGCCCCGCCGAGTTCATCACCGGGACGGTGGCGATACCGCGCGCCAGCAATGGCGATCGGTACACCGCGATCCGCGTGCTTCGGCGTGAAGCACTCGACAGCGCCATGGGAACCCATGGCCGACGTTGCCGCGCAACCGCAGCGGCGCCGGTGTACCTCGCCGGAATGGACCGCGACGCCGGACCACGCCGGCGCGTCAGCCGGGTATCGGCTGGGACCGGGGCTGCTGTCGAGGCGGGGAGAATTGCCGCTGCCGCTGTCCCAGCGGCTGCCTTTGCGGCTGCCGCTGCCGCAGCCGATTGACGTGCGGTGCCGCCGGTCGTACCCGCGGTGGCCGCGGTCAGGCTGCCGTCCAGTGTGATGGGCGGAATTGCTGCCGAGCCCGATCTCGCGGTTCCGGTTGGTGGCGAGGGCGACAGTGTGGCGGCGGGCACCGGCGCGGCCGCGAATCCGTTGGCGGCGGGCCGGGGAAGGTGGGTTGCGCTGGCCGGCTGCGGCAGCCGGTTCACGGCGGCCGGTGAGATCGCCTCTGCTGCTGGCATACTCGACGGCAGCGGAGCGGAGCGGATTGCTGTGAATGGTGTCCGACGGGCAATCCCACCAAACTTCTTGACGCTGAAGGATTCCCCGGACTCGGCCAGCGCCGCCGACGCATCCTCACCGGAGATCGCTCGGATTGCCCGGGGCAGCAAGGGTGAACCCGCGAGCCAACTCCGTCGCACGCCGGTCTTGCTGCGCGGCCTGTCCGCGACCGCCGGAGGGGTGGTGGCGCCACGATCCTGCGGACCGGCGTGGTTGGCGGCTGGGTTCTGGCCGTTGGGTCGGCCGGCGGGGCTGAACGTTGTGGTGGCGGGTGACTCCGACGATCCGGTGATGGGCTTGGCACCGGCGGGCACCGGCGGCTGTGCTCGGGCAGGTGCTTCCGTTGGCGGCACGGGCTGATCGTCCGTCGGCGCTGTGCCGATCGATCGATCTGCTGCGCCTGGTCCGCCGTTGCGAACAGGAACGGGAGCGCGCCAGGCGACGGCGGTGCGCCGGGCGACGACTGGCGGGGGGAGGGCCAGCCCCCATTGCCGGCGCTGCACCGTGAAGTAGCCCGGCACCGACGGCGCGACGGTCGGCACCGACCGGGTGGGCGAGATATCCTGCGGCGCGGCCGCTCCCACCGGGAGCGGTGTTCCGCGGCGCACCCCGGGCTGGTCGGTCTGGCGCGAGAGGCCGGCGTTCGGCAACCGGGACATCGCGAGCGGGAGCAGCGGGAAGCGGTCGTCGGTGGATCGCCGGAGCCAACCATCGGTGGTGGCGCGAGCAGCTGTCTGCACTGTGCTTACCAGCCGTGGTTCCGGGCTCACCTGCTGTGTTCCCGGCGCGCCGCCCATGATGGGCGCCGCGGCCCACCCGGTTTCGGCCAGGTCCGGCCGCGATGACCGTCGCAGGCCGGCGTTGCCGCCGACGCGGATCTGCCCGGCTACAGGATCGATGGCCGTGCCGCCGTCGCCCCCGACGACGGCCTGGCCCGGGGCCTGTGCGATGACATCGGCAACACCTCCGCCGACGTTCCCGGAAAGACCGGTGTTGCTGCTGCTGGCGACGCTGCCGCCGTTCGCACCGGTGATCCCACGCGTTTCGGGCTCCGCCCGACCGGCGCCGTTGGCCGGCCAAGTCGGCGAAGTCGGAGCAGACGCTGGCGTACCGGTGGTCGAACCGCTCCCCGTGACAGCAGCACCCACGGCCCTGAGGATGACAGCTGACGAGGGCGGCTGCGCCGTGAGCGACGACTGCGACTGCGCGGTGGGTGATGACTCGGGGAGCGCCGTGAGCGACGACTGCGACTGCGCGCTGGGTGATGACTCGGGGAGCGCCGTGAACGACGACTGCGGCTGCGCCACAGGCACTTGCGGCCGGTCAATGCCGGCACCGGCAGTGTGTGTCGAGTGAGGGTCGACGCTCGTCGGGAGTGCCCGAGGCAGCCGCGGCGATGACGGCGGCGACGGTGTCAACGGCTGCATCGGTTGCCGTGCTGTGGGCGGCGCTGGTGCCTGGCGCGGTGGTGCCTGGCGCGGTGGTGCCTGGCGCGGTGCTGCCTGGCGCGGTGCTGCCTGGCGCGGTGGTGTCTGACGCTGTGGTGGTGTCTGGCGCGGTGGTGTCTGACGCTGTGGTGGTGTCTGACGCTGTGGTGCCTGACGTGGCGGTGCCTGATGTGGCGGTGCTTGATGTGGTGGTGCTTGATGTGGTGGTGCTTGATGTGGCGGAGGCGGCGTGTCAGGGGATGACGGCGGCGCCCATGCACGTCGAATCGGCGACGCAACCACCCCAGCAGGACCGGACGGAGGCACCGCGGGCGTGGCCCAGGACGACCGGGCGACCGCTGACGAGTCGCGCGCGAGCCCTGCGCCATTCGATGGTCGCCGGGTGGCACTCGCCGACCGAGCCAATTCGCGACGGGTATCCGTAGCGCCCCGACGAGCAGGGGAGACCGCGGGCGCTGCCACCCGAGCGACACCGGTGGACGGCGTCGTGCCGGTCGAGAAACGGGGGACGGCGCGGGCAGCCAGGAAAGCGGATCCGCCGCCCCCCGATGACGGCCCCGGCGGTCCGACCGCCCCTCGGGAGCCCGCGGAGCGTGGACCGCTGGGAGACAGGCCGTTAGGGCCGACCCGACCATCCGGACCGGGCGGCCCGGGTTTCGACCCACCGTTGACCGCCCGCGGCGGAACCAGTTTGGTGGCAGCACCTTTCATCGCGCCGGTGAACTGCACGTCGGGTATCCGCCGCACCGGCACCGCCTTGCCGGTCATGGCCGCGCCGGCGCCGCCGGGCCAGTGACCAGTCAGGCTCGGCACCGGGCCCGCGGCCCGCCGCAACAGCCGGTCGGGGACGGCCACCGGCGCACTCTGCCCGCCGCCCTGTCCGCCACCCCATGCGTCGTCGGTCCGACGTTCCGCGGGGAACCACCACAGCGGTGGCCGGACCGGCGGGGCGCCAATCCTCGGCCTGACCACGCTAGGGCCGGCCAGTTGCCGCCGCACCTGGGGTGCGCGCCCGAGGCCGGCCGAGAATCGCATTGCCGCAATGGCGACGCTGCCCAGCGGAACGGGTCGCGGGCGACCCAGGGGACCCGGTGGCGCCCACCGCCGACCGACCTGCGCGCCGAGGCCGCTCGCCGACCGGTCGGTGTCCGTCGACGTCGGTGACCGCTCTGTGCTCATCGGTCGCTCATCGGTCGCTCATCAGATGCGGCATCGGAATCGTGATCGAGTGCGTCATCGGGCGCTTCATCCGCTCGCGGACGAACTGCGGAAGCCGTGGTGCGCGATCTCGAGTTCCTCGGTGAGCGGGTCGTCCTTGTCGGAGGCGAAATCCGGTCCGGTCCAGCGCACCGGGAAGACGCCCTCGAGCGACCATGAGCGCAGCCGATTGCCGTTGCCAGCCACCGCGGTGATCGCGCCGGTGGAGCGGGTGATCTTGTTCCCGGCGGCGGCGAATCCCTCGCCCGCGGTCTTGTTCATCCAGTCGAACAACGCGTCCGCATCTGTCAGGCCGCGGGAGAACGTGATGTTGGGCCATTCCAGGCGGCCGGGCAGCCGATAGGTGTAGCCGTTCTGCCCGCCCTCCGTGATGTTCTCGGTCTGCGAGCTGACCTGCAGACCACGAACCGAGGCGAACAGCCCGATCTCGACGCCGTCCACCTCGAACAGGAACCGCGACCCGAGGGCGGGTTCGCCGCCGAGATAGCGGACTGATTCAGGCGAACTCACGCACGACCTCCCACGCTCGTTCGTTCAACCCGGCGACGGCGCGGACCATCCGCACCCTGTCCATGTGCTCCAGATCCAGCAGATCGTCCATCGGCCAGTGCAGGTGATAGGCCAGATAAGCGATCTCCTGCCAGAGCACCTCGACCGGATAGCGGAGCATCGCGGATCAGACCGGGACTCGCGGGATCTCTTCGACCCTGGCCCGCTGCATCGGCCGAGATTGGGCGCCATCGGGGGCCTCGGCATTGCCGGCGCTGCCGCTGCCCCCACCGACACCACCGCTGGCCCCACCATCTGAGCCACCGAAACCGTTGCTGGCTCTGCTGTTCCGCGCGGGCACACCGATCAGCGGGGCCGACTCCGCCTGCGCGGCCAGCAGCGCCTCGTACTCCTGCTGGTTGCCGAAGTTGATCACGCCGTAGAAGTCCTGCAGGAAGGCCAGGTCCGCCGCGAACAGCCCCTCGATCTCGTGCGGGGTCACCATCGACAGATCACCGAGTTTGTCCACCACCCTGGCCAGGATCAGCACGGTCAGCCGCGGATCGTCCGGTCCGGTCACCGTCGGATCGCGCAGGGGCTCCAGCTCGTCCCGAGCGGTCGCCAGGCGCATCATCCCGGTGCGGTGCACGCCGCCGTCGCGGTCGACATAGCCGCGCGGCAGCGTGAACTCGTACTGCGTAGTCAGGCTCACTTCACCCTCGCCAGGCTCTCCACCGTGAGGGTGATCGTTTCCTTCACCGGATCGTTGGACTCGACCGAAAGCTGGTCGGTGGAGATCTTGGACGGCCAGCCGTGGGTGAAGTTGAACCGGGCGATCTCGGCGTTGGTGGAGTCGTACATCACGATCGAACCGTTCTTGCGGTTGTTCGAACGGTCCGACAGCAGGATGCCCTTGTCGCGGATGTCGTTGAACCAGCCCCAAAGCTTGTCCTGGGTCATGTCCGGCGGCGCCATCCGGGTGAGCGACAGGTCGGGTGCCTTGTTCGCCTTACCCAGGGTCTTGACCACCTGGACCTTGCCGTTGGCGCCGGCCTGTTCCGTGGTGACCACCTCCATCTCGATGTCCAGGCCGCTGACGCTGGACAGGATGGACACCACATTTCCGTCGATCTCCAGGAAGAAGTTCTGGCTGACGATCGGGTCGCTGCTGATCAAATCATTGGGCATGCTGTGCTCCTTGGGTGGTTGTGCTTGACGGTCCGTGCTCTACCTGCGGTGCTCGACAAAGCGTCAGCTGGCGATCTGCTTGTGCTGAGCGATGCGGAAGACGACGAACTCGGCCGGCTTGACCGGTGCGATGCCGACCTCGACGATGAGCAGCCCCTGGTCGATCGATTCCGGCGGGTTGGTCTCGGCGTCGCACTTGACGTAGAACGCTTGATCCACCGACTGCCCGAAAAGCGCTCCGGCACTCCACAACCCGCGCAGGAAGGCGTTGAGCGTGCGCTTGATGCCCTCCCACAGTGCGACATCGTTGGGCTCGAAAACGGCCCACTGGGTGCCCTGCGCGATCGTCGTCTCGACCATGTTGAACAGCCGCCGAACGTTGATGTAGCGCCAGTCCGAATCACTGGCCAGGGTGCGCGCGCCCCAGATCCGAATCCCTCGTGTCCCGAATGGCCGGATGCAGTTGATGCCGATCGGATTGAGCACGGACTGCTCGTTCTGGCTGACGGCGTAGGCGACGTCGAGGCAGCCGCGGATGGTGTCGTTGGCCGGCGCCTTCCACACCCCGCGGCTCTCGTCGGTGCGTGCCCATACGCCCGCGATGTGCCCGCCTGGCGGAATGTAGACCTCCGCGTCGCCGTTGACACCGATCGGGTTCTCCACCTTGATCCAGGGGTAGTACAACGCCGCATAGGCCGAGTCGTACATGGCGGTCTCGCTCCGCCAGTCCCGGATCTGCTGGGGGGTCAATCCGGGAGGCGCGTCGAGCACCGCCATCCGGTTGCCGTTCTGCTCGCAATGGCTGATCAGCGCCGTCTGTACGGCTTTCCACAGGCCAAGATCGAGGGAGCCGTCCGGTTTGGTGGCGGCGGTGACCAGGTCGGGAACCACCACCATGGTGACGTCGTCGGCGACGGCCAGGCCGTTGATGCCCTGCCGGGTCGACTCGGAACCGGCGAATTTCCGGCCGGTCACCGGAACCGCTGTCGGGGCGGCCTTCTCGAGCGGGTAGCTGCCCGGCTTGAGGACCTCCAATTGCCCGGAGAGATCGGTCTTGTCGTCCAGCAGGATGCTGACCTTGATCTTGGTCGAGGTGCCGTTGATCACCGTGGCGACGTTGCGGTCACCGCTGTCCAGGGTGAGCCCGGGGAAGGACTCGACGACCACATTCCCGGACAGCACGTCGATGCCGAACGGGCTCGGGCCCTCGTCCTCGGTCTCCTCCGTGCGGACCTGCAGGGTGAGCTCGTCGTCCGGCTCGAGGCTCTCCACCACGATCGGAAGGCCGAGAGCCCGGTCAGCTGCTGGGATCTCGCGACGGGACGGCTCGCCGGACGGTGTCGTGTTGGGTACCCGTACCACGTACGCCAGCGATCCGCCGTTGGCGAAGTAGCCGTACACCGACAGCGGCAGCACCGCACCGGGAGTGAAACTGCCGTAGAGATTTTCGAACTGGGTCCAGCTGGTGATCAGCCGCGGCGACAGACCCTCGGGATCCGCCGGATCGTCCGTCGGGTAGCGCTCGGTGAACCCCACGAAGGCGGCCACCGCGGTCGGTGCCGCGGACAGCACCTTCTGCGACGAGACGACTTCTTCGACGTACACGCCTGGCGCTGTGTAGGTGGGCATTTCCACTCCTGTCGTTGGGGCCGGGACTGCCGGGTCGCGCGAAAAGTGTTGCTGTTCAGCGGGTATTCCAGTCGGTGTTCAGTTGAGGGGTGCGCTCGGTCAGCTTGCCGTGGTGCGGACGGCGCCGGGCATGGCCAGCGAGATGGAACCTCCGTAGACGCAGACACAGGTCGATCCGGCGACAAGCACCGGCGCCCCGCCCGCCATCGTTTGCGGTGCCATCGGGATCCACGGCGCCGGCACCACCGGAACGCAGGGCATCGGGGTCAGCACCCCGAGGGCCGCCGCGGTCGCCGCCGCCACGGTGGGGTTGGCCAGCGACTGGCACATACCGAACGGGGCGATGTTCGCGCCCGGGGCGACATCGGTGATGGTCGCGACAGGCCGGCCCTCGACAATTGGCCGCGGCGCCACGACCGAGAGCGTCGACGGCGCAAGCCCGAAGCTGCACATGATCATCGCTCCGGAGACCGCGCACGGCTTACCCACCGCTGCTCACCATCGCGTCCCCTTCACGGTCGACGACAGTTCCTCGCCCGTGGTGGTGGCGAAGCAGATGACGCTGCGGTCGCCCGATTCCTGCCAACTACGCGCCGAGGGCAGCAGGTAGGTGAAATACAGCGAGGAATCCAGGTAGCTGATCCCGACGTACTCCTGGAACGACTGCGCACACGCCGCATCGGCGTAGGCGGCCAATGCGGAGTCACCGGGGTAGGCGTCACCCTGCACTCCGGTGGGCGGCTGATAGTTCACCACGGCATAGGCCTCCTGCCGGTGCGGACCGTCGCACGGGACGGACTGGATGTCCGCCAATTCCTGCTGCACCTTCTCCGGCGTGGCGAAGCACTGCCCAACGGAGACCTGGAACACCGACACCGCTTGGGGTTTCGGTTCGTCGTCGCCGAACCAGCCGGATACGACGCCGCATCCGGCCAGCGTGAACAGGGCGATCGCGACCGCCGAAAACGACCCGCCGGTCCTGATCGCGACGCCGACCGACCGACCGGTCGTGACGGTGCGGGTCGTGCCGACCGGGGTCGACAGGGGGTGAGCCGGCCGGCCGGGTGCGCCCACTGCCATCACCCCCGTCACGCCGAGTGCCTGCGGTGGCCGCACCTCACCGGCGGCCTGGGCATGAGCCCACCAGCACAGTCCGCTGCCGGCATCGGGCGATCGCCCTATTTCGAGGTCGTGAACGGGCTCGTGGTCATGGAGAGACGACCAACTCGAGCGTCCTCACCGCCGGGCCCTCCCGCACTCGGCTCCGGTTTCATGCACTGGGCTCCGATAGATGTTGGCGCTCGGACCTCAAGACCGGCGCCGAGTGCCGGGAGGATGCAGCCCTCATGATCCCAGGTCACGGGTGGCCGTCGGCTTGCAGCAGTCCCGACGTGTAGGCCAAGGCGACCGCCTCCGCCCGCCCCCGAACTCCGAGCTTGCGGTAGATGCTGGTGCTGTGGTGCATGACCGTCTTGGCGCTCAGGAAGAGGTCCTTCGCTATCTGCGCATTGGTCCGGCCGCTGGCAATGGCGGCCAGGATTTCCAGTTCCCTGGCGGTCAATTCCGGGCGGGTCGCCGAGCTCCGGCCCCGGCCCGCTCGATCGGAACCCTTCGCGCCGGGCCCGGCAGATTCGGCGCGACCAGCAGGATCACCGTCCCGGTCATCGCCCGGCCCACCGTTCGCGGAACCCGGCCCACCGTTCGCGGACACTGCGCTGACCACCAGCCCGACGGCGGGCGCCGACGTCGTGCTCACGGTCAGCGACATCGCGCCCTGGACGGGCAAGCCGGTGGCTGCCGTGCCGGCGAGCTCCTCGGCGAGCTCAAGGGCTCGAGTGCGCAGCCAGCCCCACCCGTGCCCGCGGGAGGCCCGCGGACCGATCCCCAGGCTCGACCTGGCCTGCGTCATCGCGGTCTCGTAGTCATCAAGGAGCACCGCCGGAAGCCCCCGCTCGACGGCTCCCAGGTATTCGGCGAGCGCGTCATCCATGCGGGTGGCGTCCAGCAGCCGGCCGCTGCGCACCGCCACGAAGGCGATTGCCCATGTGCATTGCATTTCGCCGGTGGCGTCGCCGACACGCCGGGTGGCCACGATCGCATCGCGCAGGCAGCGCGCGGCCTCCGCGGTTCCGCCGAGTTCGGTCAGGATCGCCGCCAGATGCTGCAGCGATGCGGCCGCGGCGGAGTGATCACCGATCTCGCGGAAGTGGCCGAGGGCCGCGGTCATCGCGCTGCGGGCCGACACCCAGTTGCGCTCGGCGACATGGCACAGTCCGAGCAGGTTCTCCGCCCAGGCGACGATCAGTCGGTGGCCCGAGCCGCGGGCGACCGCCAGCGCCTCTTCCGCGTACGGCACCACCTCGTCGACACGGATGCCACGCGCTGCGGTCCAGCGCAGCTGAGCCCGACGAAACAGGAAGACACTCAGCCAATGCGAGTCGTCCCGATGGGGATCTTCCACTGCCAGCGCCCGGCCGATTCCGCTGTCGATCACCGTCGTGCACTCGCCGAGCTGCCCCTCGCGCAGCAGCGCGAGGACGAGGTGATCGGTGCAGTGAAACCATTGCCCCGCCGAAGGCCGCCGCGCCGCCACCGCCGCGCGCAGCCGGCGCAGCTCGGCGACATCCGTCGTGCCTGCCGATTCCAGGCGTAGCCGCTGGACCCAGCCGGCACCCATGTCGCCGAGCAGTGAGTCCGGCGCACCCCGGGCCCGTTCGATGTCAAGGAAAGTCCGCAGCCACGTCAACACCTCGCGGATGGGTCCACGATGAATCCAGAACGGGACCAATTCGGTGATCAGTGTCAGCCCGTTGATCGAATCCTTACGCTCGGCGAACGCGGCCAGCGCCGTCCGAATCGTCGGCAACTCCTCCTCAATCAGGTCGAGCCACCTGCTCTCCCGAGTGGACGTCAAACCGCGAGCTGCCCGGCCGGCGAAGTCCAGACACCAGCTCAGCAGCCGGTCGCGGACTTCCTCGGCCTCGCCGGACATCTCGAGCAGCTCGACGGCGTACGCGCGTGGCACATCCAGCAGCGCGAAACGTGGAAACTCCGGATCGCCCCTGGCCGGCTCCAGCAGGTGCAGATCGACCAGGGCGCCGATGCCGTCGAGCACGGCTCCCGGCGCCAGCGTGCTGCCCTCGGGATTGACGCCCGGGCAGAACCATTCAGCGGCTTCCAGGGAGAAGGAGCCGACGAACACCCCGAGCCTGCGGAACAGCGCCTGCTGGGTGGAGTGCAGCAGCCGGTAGCTCCAGGACATGGTGGCCCGCATGCTGCGTTGCCGGATCGGAGCGTCGATCGCCCCGCTGGCCAGCACGCCGAGCAGGTGGCCGGCGCCGGGGGAGCGAAGCCGGGCCAGCAGCGCCAGCGGCGGCAACTGAACGGTCCTCGCGGCCGCCAGCTCGATCGCCAATGGAACGCCGCGCAGCAGGCGGCAGATGGCGACGATAGCGTCGTCCTGGCTCGGATCGCTCAGGTCACCGCCGACCGCCAGTGACCTTTCTCGGAACATCTCCACCGCCGGACCGTCCGGGTCGAGGCCCAGCCCGGACAGCGGCATCACCCGCTCGTCGCGCAGGGTGAGGCGGGTCCTGCTGGTCACCATCAGCACCAGGTCCGGCGCCTGCTGCCAGGCTTCCCAGATGATTCCCGCGGCTTCGACCGGGTGATCGGCGCCGAGCAATCGGTCGAAGGTGTCGAGCACCAGCACGGCGGGACCTGCACCCGGCCCGATCCTGCCGGCCGCCTGGCTCGTTGATGCCCGGGCCATGTCGATCGCTCGGGCCAGGGTGAGCATCACGTCGGCGCGGTCGGTGTCCGCCAGCTGCACGAACACGGGTTGATGATGCAACTGCCTGGACACCTCGACCGCCAGCCGGGTCTTGCCGATGCCCCCGGTCCCGGTGATCGTCACCAGGCTGGGACCGTCGTTGATCAGCGCGATCAGCGCAGCTACCTCCGCCTGGCGGCCGAACAACGGCGTCCGCGACGGAGGAACGGAGCGCTGGTCGGAGAGCCGCCGCACCGCAGGTGGTAGGTGGGTCATGGTGACAACGCCATGCCGTTCTGTCCCTGACGTCCCTGACGTCTCCGGAGTCACAGGTGCAGCGGTCACGCTACCGGTACACGGGATGACGCTACGTAACAAATTGGCATCGGCGCTGGAGTGACGACCCGTTCACTTCTGGGTACGTCAGTCGCATCGCGAATCCTGCGGCCCGTCGGCCCTGTTGCCTCTGCTACCTCGGCGCGCCTCGTGCCGGCGCTCGAAGCGGCCGGCGGACGCCGACTGTGTTGCTCCTTCGGGTTGCTCTTTGGGCCGGTCAGCACCTGTGCACGTGAGCCCGTGGCGGATGGCGATTTGCCCGTTAACGCTTGACGGATGGCACTGGGGGGGTCACGCTTAGGGGGCGACGTCGGTCATATGCAGGGCCGCGTCTCTTCGAAACACACGGTTCATCGGCTTGAGCGGAAGGACGCACAGCGCCCCCTCGCCGATGCTGCTGTCGCTCGAAGGGCACGTCTGGACAGGCCTGCCCTTTGCTGCTAAGCTGGGTGTTTGCGCTGCCCACTTTTTGCTGCCCGGATTCGGGGATCTCTGTCCCCTGTCCGCCGGCGCCCGGCGAAGGCCGGGTTTCAGGTGGCCAGCGAGATACCGCGTCGATCAGTGCAAGTCCTCGAAAGGACGCATCTTGGCAGTCACGAGCACGCCCAGGCCCACCGCCGGAGTCCAGCCGCGAGTCTCCTTCGCCAAGCTCCGCGAACCGCTCGAAGTACCAAATCTCCTCGCTCTACAAACTGAATCATTCGAATGGCTGATCGGCGCGTCCGCGTGGCGCGCTCGTCAGGCCGAGCCAACCCCGAGCGGCCTCGACGAGATCCTGGAAGAGATCTCCCCGATCGAGGACTTCTCGGGAAACCTCTCGCTGTCCTTCTCCGATCCTCGTTTCGATGAGGTCAAGGCGACCGAGGAGGAGTGCCGGGACAAGGACATGACGTACTCGGCGCCGCTGTTCGTCACCGCCGAGTTCATGAACGGCGAGACCGGCGAGATCAAGTCGCAGACCGTCTTCATGGGCGACTTCCCGATGATGACCAGCAAGGGCACCTTCATCATCAACGGCACCGAGCGTGTCGTGGTGTCCCAGCTCGTGCGTTCGCCGGGCGTCTACTTCGACAAGAACCTGGACAAGACGGCCGGTAAGGACGTCTTCTCCGTCAAGGTCATCCCGTCGCGTGGCGCCTGGCTCGAGTTCGACATCGACAAGCGCGACACCATCGGGGTCCGCATCGACCGCAAGCGCCGGCAGCCGGTCACCGTGCTGCTGAAGGCGCTGGGCTGGGACACCGAGCGGATCCGCGAGAAGTTCGAGTGGTCGCCGGTGCTGTTGGCGACCCTGGAGAAGGACCACATCGCCGGGCAGGACGAGGCGCTGCTGGACATCTACCGCAAGCTCCGCCCGGGCGAGCCGCCGACGAAGGAGAGCGCGCAGGCCCTGCTGGACAACCTGTTCTTCAAGGACAAGCGCTACGACCTGGCCAAGGTCGGCCGATACAAGATCAACAAGAAGCTGGGCCAGACCTCGCCGACCAGTGTGGGCACGCTGACCGAGGACGACCTGGTCTCCACGGTCGAGTACCTGCTGCGCCTGCACGAGGGCCAGAGCGAGTGGGTCGTCCAGGGTGGCCGCGTGCTGCCGGTCGAGACCGACGACATCGACCACTTCGGCAACCGCCGGCTGCGCACGGTCGGTGAGCTGATCCAGAACCAGATCCGGGTGGGCCTGTCCCGCATGGAGCGCGTGGTCCGCGAGCGGATGACGACCCAGGACGTCGAGGCGATCACGCCGCAGACCCTGATCAACATCCGGCCGGTCGTCGCCTCCATCAAGGAGTTCTTCGGCACCAGCCAGCTGTCCCAGTTCATGGACCAGACCAACCCGCTCGCCGGGCTGACCCACAAGCGCCGGCTGTCGGCGCTCGGGCCGGGCGG
>JBBQGJ010000081.1:0-20274 GCA_038322925.1 Mycobacteriales bacterium | reverse complement strand
CACGAACACACACCTACGAGCACTGACCAAACGCGCCAACGGATTCCACACACCCGAAGCCTTCATCGCCATGGCGATGCTCACCCGCGGCGGCCTGTGCCCGGCACTGCCAAACCGCCCATGAAAACAGCAGGAGGTCCTGATCGTTGGATATACCGAAGGCGCAATGCGGCTCTCCACCTCCTATGCCCGCGCGATTTCGTTGGCAGCGATCACCTCGTCGCCGATGTCCAAAGAAGAAATCGGGCCGTTCGCTCCGAAATCCCCTTCGATCACCGTTCATTCGCCCGAGTTCTCGTTCGACGCGATCTTCAACGCGCCTGGAACCAACAGGCCGATCTTCGCGGCGGCGGTCAGCATATTGCCCGGCTTTGCAACCGTGGATCTCGGCGCCGAGGGCGAGGCCCAAGGCCTGAACATCGACACGAATGTGCCGAGCTTCACGCAGAACGGCAACGAAGCCAAAGTCATCTGAGTGCCTGGATCGTTGTCGACGCCGGCACAGCCCGTCGCTGACATCGGGACCCGGCCGGGCGCCGGCCGGGTCCGGTGAGTCCTCGATCGGCCGGTCGACGCTCATCCACCCACCGATCTACGCTCACCGGTCATGGTCCGCCGCGCCGTCACCCCGCAGCAGGTGACCGACGCCATCGCCGTCGCGAGCGGTGCCGTCGATCGGTCGCAGATTGCGCCCACCGTCCGGGTCACCCTGGCGTGGCTGGCACAGACGAACCCCGGCCGGTCGGTGGAGATCCGGGTGCCGCCGTTCGCGGCTGTGCAGGCCGTGGCGGGTCCGACGCACACCCGCGGCACGCCGCCGAACGTGGTGGAGACCGACGGACCGACCTGGCTGGCGTTGGTGGCCGGCCGGATGACGTGGTCGGACGCCGTCGCCGGCGGCCTGGTCAAGGCCAGCGGCTCCCGGGCCGACCTGTCGAACTTGCTGCCGCTGCAGCACCCAACGGAGGACTGACCGGGCGGCGGCAAACCACCCGACGCCCGGGCAGCGCCGGGAGTATGCGGGTGTTTCGGCGGTGCGTGACGGATTCCGCCCACCCGGGCAGCGCCCGGTGGGGTTGGATCGACGGTCGGGGGCCGCGGAGCAGGTACAGTGGGGTACCGGCTCATCCCCTGGCATTTGATTCGCTCGCAGAGGAGCACGGTTACGTGGGTACTGGTTCGATACCAACCCCGACACACTCCTACCCCGAGCCGCTCCCCATCACGCCGGTCAAGGACGTTCCGGCGCCGTGCGCGGGGATCGATGTGCAGGACGACGTGCAGGCCGACAGCGGTCCCCGCGAGGAGTGCGGCGTCTTCGGTGTCTGGGCTCCTGGCGAGGACGTCGCCAAGCTGACGTATTACGGCCTGTACGCGCTGCAGCACCGTGGCCAGGAGGCCGCCGGCATCGCCGTCGCTGACGGCTCGCAGATCGTGGTGTTCAAGGACCTCGGTCTGGTCTCGCAGGTGTTCGACGAGCAGACCCTGTCGTCGTTGAACGGCCACATCGCGGTCGGGCACTGTCGGTATTCCACCACCGGCTCCACCACCTGGGAAAACGCCCAGCCGACGTTCGCCATCACCGATGTCGGGTCCGGGATCGCGTTGGGCCACAACGGCAATCTGGTCAACACAGTCGACCTCGAGGCCAAGATCGTGGCGCTGCCCGCCAAGAACGGCCGCGGCAAGTGCACCACGGACTCCGATGTGATCACCCGGCTGCTGGCGGCCAAGTCCGCCGACTCGGGCCTCGAGCAGGCGGCGATGGATCTGCTGCCCACCCTGCAGGGGGCCTTCTGCCTGGTGTTCTGCGACGAGCACACGCTCTACGCTGCCCGCGACCCGCACGGGGTGCGGCCGCTGGTGCTCGGTCGGCTGGACCGCGGCTGGGTGATCGCCTCCGAGACCGCGGCGCTGGACATCGTCGGCGCCTCGTTCGTCCGGGAGGTCGAGCCGGGGGAGCTGCTGGCCATCGACGCGGACGGGCTGCGCAGCGAGCACTTCGCCCCGCCCACCCCCAAGGGCTGCGTGTTCGAGTACGTCTATCTGGCCCGTCCGGACACCACCATTTCCGGCCGCGGCGTGCAGGCCACCAGGGTCGAAATCGGCCGCCGACTCGCGGCCGAGTTCCCGGTCGAGGCGGATCTGGTGATCCCCACCCCGGAATCCGGCACACCGGCGGCGATCGGCTTCGCGCAGGCTTCCGGAATCCCCTATGGCCAGGGCCTGGTGAAGAACGCCTACGTCGGGCGCACCTTCATCCAGCCCTCGCAGACCATCCGCCAGCTGGGTATCCGGCTCAAGCTCAACCCGCTGCGTGACGTCATCCGCGGCAAACGCCTGGTGGTGGTGGACGATTCGATCGTCCGGGGCAACACCCAGCGCGCGCTGGTTCGGATGCTTCGGGAATCGGGCGCCCTCGAGGTGCACGTCCGGATCGCGTCACCGCCGGTGCGCTGGCCCTGCTTCTACGGGATCGACTTCGCCTCCCGCGCCGAGCTGATCGCCAACGCCGGCGACGTCGAGGCGGTCCGGCGGTCGATCGGCGCCGACACCCTGGGATACGTATCGCTGGAGGCGCTGGTGTCCTCCACCGAACAGCCGCGCAACCGGCTGTGCACAGCCTGCTTCACCGGCGACTACCCGATCCCGATTCCGGACCAGATCGGCAAACACGTGCTCGAGGGCATCGCCCGCGGCGTCCCCGATCCGCTGTTCCGCGGCATCGCGGGACCGGCGACCCCGGTGATCGCCGGGGCCTACGGGGCCGAGGACGCGCTGACCAGACCATGAGACAGGACGCTGCATGACGACCGCACGCCACCCGCTCGGTTCCGGAGCCACCTACGCCGGGTCCGGAGTGTCCATCGCCGCCGGTGAGGCCGCCGTCGACCTGATGAAGCCGTACACGCAGAAGACCCACCGGTCCGAGGTGATCGGTGGCATCGGCGGGTTCGCGGCGCTGTTCCGGATGCCGATCCACCGCTTCCGCGACCCGGTGCTGGCTTCGTCCACCGACGGCGTCGGCACCAAGTCCGCAATCGCGCAGGCGATGGACGTGCACGACACCATCGGCATCGACCTGGTCGCCATGGTGGCCGACGACCTGGTCGCGTGCGGCGCCGAGCCGTTGTTCCTGCAGGATTACATCGCGTGCGGCAAGCTCGAACCGCAGCGGATCGCCTCGGTCGTGTCCGGGATCGCCGAGGGCTGCGTGCGGGCCGGGTGCGCGCTGGTCGGCGGGGAGACCGCGGAGCATCCCGGCCTGATGGCTGCGGACGATTACGACCTCGCCGCCACCGCCGTTGGCGTGGTGGAGGCCGACTCGATCCTCGGGCCGGACCGCGTCCGCCCGGGTGACGTGGTGGTGGGCCTGGGATCCTCCGGACTGCACTCCAACGGCTACTCGCTGGTCCGGCACGTGCTGCTGGACATCGCCCGGCTCCCGCTGGACGGCCACGTCGAAGAATTCGGTCGCACCCTCGGCGAGGAACTGCTGGAACCGTGCCGGATCTACGCGCTGGACTGCCTGGCCCTGGCCAGGGAGACCGACACCCATGCCTACGCGCACATCACCGGCGGCGGTCTGGCCGGCAACCTGGCACGGGTGATCCCGGGCGGTCTGACGGCCGCGTTGGATCGCCGGGCGTGGAACCCGCTGCCGGTGTTCGGCTACATCGCCAGCCACGGCCGCGTCGCGAGGGAAGAGATGGAGAAGGCCTTCAACATGGGGATCGGCATGGTCGCGGTGCTGCCCGCCGACGACGTGGACCGGGCGATGGCCGTGCTGACCGCGCGCCACCTCTGGTCGGTGGTGCTGGGCACCGTGGAACGCTCCGGTGACCGGACCGAGCGGGTCACCCTGTGCGGTGACCACCCGCGGTTCTGAGCCGCCGATCGACAGCGCGAGGGCGATGGCGGGGAACGCGATGGTGGCGCTTGACGACCACCGCGCGATCGCCACACGGATGTCGCGGCAAGGGCTGCGCGGCGGAATCGGCGATATCGCCGCCGTGGTCCGATCTTTGGTGGGGATGCAGTCCCAGGTGTTCGGCTATGCCCTGTGGTCCGTCGCGCAGCGCACCGCGCCAGGGTCGGACGCGTCCCATCAGGTGAGCAAGGCGACGATGGACACCGCCTTCGCGGACGGCGTGCTGGTGCGCACCCATGTGCTCCGCCTCACCTGGCATTTCGCCCTGCCGGAGGACATCCGCTGGTTGCTGCGACTGACCGTCCCGCGGCTGAAGAAAATGTCCGCCTACTACGACCGTCAGCTCGGTTTGGACGACGCGGTTTTCGCTCGCACCAACGCGGCGCTCGCCGATGCGGTGAGTGACGGGCGGCACCGCACCCGCGCCGAACTGAGCGCCGTGTTGGATGCCGCCGGGATCCCCGCATCCGGCCAACGGGCAGGGAACATCATGATGCGGGCAGAATTCGACGAGGTGTTGATCAGTGGGGCACCGCGGGGCAAGCAGCACACCTACGCCGCCTTCGACGAGCGGGTGCCGCCGGACGCCGGGTTCGATGCCGACGAGTCCCTGGCCGAATTGGCCCGACGGTTCTTCACCACTCGCGGTCCGGCGACGGTCAAGGATCTGGCCACCTGGGCGAGCCTGACGTTGAGCCAGGCCAGGCGGGGGTTGGCTCAGGTGGAATCGGAATTGGACTCCGCCACTCTCGATGGTGCGACGGTATATCTGGCTGCCGGAGCGCTGGATGCCCCGCGCGGCGAGATCGATTCGCCGACAGTGGATCTCGTGCAGGGCTACGACGAGATCGTGATGTCCTACAGCGAGAGCCGCGGCCTGCTGGCCGGCGGGGCCGCGTATTCACCGATCGCCATCTCCTCGCCGTATTTGCACACCATTCTCGTCGACGGCATCCTGGTCGGGCATTGGCGGCATCGCCTCGGGCCGGATTTCGCTGTCATCGAGACCGCGCTGCGTCGGCCGCTGAACCGTCGCGAGAACTCCGCATTGCTGGCTGCGGTCCGATGGTACGGCGAGTACCTGGGAGTTCCGGCAACCCTCGGGTGAATTCGTTTCGTCGGCGGGCCTGCCTTCATCGGCGGTGAATCGCGTAGCGATTGGTCAATTGCACAGAATAAATTCCGGCGCGCCCGGCCGCCGCGACCAAATTTCTGCGGCACCGGACCCGGGGCGGGTCGAAAGACAGCCGAATACCTGCCCGACGCGGGCTTGGCGGAAATCCCCGACCATTCGGGTGTTGTCCGGCATCTGGTTCGGTGGTATATCAAGTGCCGGAACGACAACCGATGCCCGTCAAGGTGCGCCGACCATCGACGATCGACTGTTCGACCGATCCGCGGGAGCACTCTCGGCGCCTGGTGGCGCTTTGTCATGAGCAAACCCGTCGATGCGAACCCGCTGAAGGACCCCACCGGCGCCCGATGCGCTCAGGGGCAGTCCGGTCCGGTCTTCTTCCTGGTGGGGTCCTCGACACGGCTGTTCCAAGTGCGCGACAAATGAGTTGTCCCGGCGGGGAACGTCCTGTTCTTTCCAGTGGTCAACGGAGTTGTTCGCCACCGTCGACGGAAACTCGGTGCCGCTGGACCGGCCAATAACGACTTCCGGGCCTGTGCCGGAACGGTACGGCGGTGTTCCGCACCGGCCTTCAGCCTGACCCTCCCCGACCAGAATCTGTTCGGTATTGCGGCAGGGAAGTACCGACCGGCAGCCGCCGATGGGTATTACCTGATGCTGAAGCCACTGCCGAAGGGCTGCCGTACCATCACCTTCGGTGGCGCCGGGCACTTCTTTGGTGACTTCACCCAGAACACGACCTATCACCTGACCGTCGCCTGATCCCTGACGCCGGTCGAGACCGGCACGCGGCCGAAGCGCCAACCCGCTGGACGGGAGCGGTCGGCAGCCCTATCGAATCGGACCATCGCACCACGGCCGGCGCCGTATCACGACAGACCTGCTGCGTCGATCGCGTCGATCGGGGCGTTCGCACCGTCTGGCATCGTGAACAGATGGCTTCGGAATCCAGACACATCAGTATCGCCATCGATCGCCCGGCGGGTGAGGTGTACGACTACGCCCGCCATCCGGCCAACCTCCCCGCGTGGGCCGCCGGGCTGGGTGGTTCCATCGAACACGTTGACGGGCAATGGGTTGCCGAGTCTCCGATGGGCCGGGTCGTCGTTGCGTTCGCGCCCGCCAACGAGTTCGGAGTGCTCGACCATCGGGTCACCCTGCCGTCGGGCGAGATCGTCGACAATCCGATGCGGGTCATTGCGACAGAGACGGCTGCGAGGTCGTGTTCACCGTGCGACGGCGGCCGGGGATGACCGACGGGGACTTCTACGGCGACTGCGCTGCCGTGCGGGCCGACCTGGGCACGCTCGAGCGGGTGCTGGAATCGGGGTGAGTGACCCCCCGCCGACCCGCCATCTGGTGACCGGACGGCTGAGTCTGATCCCGACGCGCACCTTGCGGGTGACGTCATGGATGCTCATCCGCGGCGGTGTCGGCGGGGTGTTGCACGATGGGATCCCGGCCATGGGCTGCTGCCCGAGGTTTCCGAGCCGGACCGGGCGGGTGAGGAGAGGACAACGCCGATGAGTGTGCCGGACGTTGCGCGGCTGGACCGCGAACTGGCAACCGTGCTGCGCGCCCGGCCCCGGGATCCGAAGGCGTGCGCGGACGTGCTGGAGCGGGCGGCGTTTGCCTGCCGCACCGACCCGGCCGCCGCGGAGCGGTGGGTGGAGGCCGAGCTGTTGGACGAGCTGGTCGATTGCTACGAGGACCTGGGCCGGGTGGACGAGGCGATCACCGTGATGCGCCGGGTCATCCAGGTCGGGTGGGCCGGGAAACCGGACGCGCGGTGCCGGATCGCGGAGCTGCTGATGCGGGACGGCCGGGTGGAGCAGGCCACCGAGATCTGGGAGCAGGTGCGAGCCGACACCCCCGACGACGTGTACTTGTACAACAACGCGGGCCTGGAATACGCGTCGATCGATGACCACGAGACCGCGTTGACATGGCTCACCCAGGGTCTGCGGCTGGCCATGGACACCGGCGACCCGGAGGATCTGGTCGAACATCTCGCCGACCTGCGCGACGATTCGCTCTCCGAACTCGGCCGCCACGAGGACCAACTGCAGCGGGATGCGGAGCGATTCCTGGCCGACCCTCCGCCCCCACCGGCGCGGCGCCACCGGGCACCGGGCACCGCCCCCGCCGCGGCGCGGTCGGCCATGGCACCGCCGAAACCCGCGCCCGCGGTGCGGCCACCGGCCGGGTCCGCGCTGCCAGCCGCCGCCCAGTCACCGAACGCCCACGACACACCGCGCCGGTCGACGCAGGTGCCGGTGGCGTTCGCGTGGTTCCCTGCCACCGACTACCCGGAGGCGTTGCGGCGCTGGCCGCAGCTGACCCAGCAGGGCCCGGCGAAGGGCGCCGCGGACCACGCCGCCTACAACCTGGCCCTGCAACGCACCTTGGCCGGGTACGCCGACTCCGGGCTCTCCGGGGTGCACGTGGCGGCAGTCCGGGTCGAGCCGTTCCTGGCCTGGTGCGAACGGGCCGGGCGGGACCCGGCCACCCCGGACGGGCGGTCGGGGTATGCCGCGGAGCTGCTGCGCCTGGCGGACCCAGGGGTGGTGGCCTGGCCGCCGGGTCGGAACCAACGGTGCTGGTGCGGATCGGACCGCAAATACAAGCAATGCTGCGGATCAGCCGCCCGATGACCCCCCGCGTCCGCCGATCGTGTCGCCGGGGGAGTCGGTCCATGTGCTCCCTGACGGGCAACATCAGACTTTCGCACCACCCGGCAAAGATGGAAGAAGCGCGTGGGTAGCGACGACGGGACGGCCGAGGCGATCCGCTTGGCGTACAACAGGTCCGCCGCGGCGTGGATGTCGGGGCCCGACACGTTGTACGGTCGCCTGGCCGAGGCACTGCTCACCGCCGCGCCGCTCCCCATGGCCGGTGCCAGGGTGCTCGACCTCGGTGCGGGCACCGGCGTCGCCGGTCGCGCCGCGATCGCCGCCGGAGCGCGTCAGGTTGTTGCGGTCGACATCGCCGAGGACATGCTGCGCAGTGGCCTCGGTGCACCGGCTGACGTCGCGCTGCCGGTCGTCGCCGACGCGACCCACCTTCCGTTCACCGCGCAGGCCTTCGACATCGTCTGCGCTGCCTTCTGTCTCGGGCACCTTCCGGATCCGGTCGCGGCGCTGAAGGAGGCCCGTAGGGTTGGCCGGAGCATCGTGGCCAGCGCCTTCGCCGCGGGTTGGACCCACCCGGCGAAGGCCGGGGTCGATGACGCGCTCGGCGAATTCGGTTACTCCGCACCGGCCTGGCATGTCGCGCTCAAGGACCACCTCGAGCCACAAGTCGGTGACCCGCAGCGCCTCGCTCTTGCTGCCACAGCTGCCGGGTACTCGCGGGTGGACGTGTCGGTCGTGTCGGTGCCGAGTGGCCTGAACACCCCGGCCGAATTGGTCAGGTGGCGGCTGGGCATGGCCCACCTGGCGCCCTTCGTGCAGGGCCTTGCACCCGCGGACCTGGAGCGGGCGACGCTGGCCGCGGAGGCCGCTCTGGTCGGCGCGCCACCCCCGGTGGTGCCTATGGTCGTGCTGGCCGCGAGCTGATCACCGTCCGCCAGCGGTCAAGCCGGCGGTCGGCATCACGGTGCAGTTCCGTTGCCCGCGGGCCGATCTCGCGCGCGAGTCGTGCGACCCGGTCCTCGGCCCGCGCCAGCAGGCGGCTGCTCCCGAGGTCGGCGGCGGTTTCCCCGGTCCACCACCACGATTCGAGCGCCATGCAGGAATCGAGCAGGTCGAGCGCTGATTCGACCGCGGCGGGATCGGTCGGCAATCCCTGCCGGGCGCGCGCCCGGTGGGCGAGCAGCCGGGCGACCGCCGCATAGCGGGGCACCCGCATCCCGGTGGCATCGGCGTTCAGCGCCTCGGCGATGGCGGTGGCCTCTCGGGGGAGACCGGTGTCCAGTGCCAGTCGACCCTGGAGCAACCGCAATTTGAACTCCAACCGCCAGCCGAACACCAGATCACCGTTGAGCGCGGACGACGCCTTGCCGATCAGGGCGGCGGCACCGTCCGGGTCGTCGGCCACCAATCGCGCCTCTGCGAGGTCCTCCAGCGCCGCAATCCTCACCTCCGTGATACCACCGTTATCCGCCGTTTCCAGCGCCTCCAGATGGTGATCGACGCCCTGCGCGATCGCCCCGGTGCTGCGCAGCACCCAGCCGCCGAAGTTCACCCCGCGGCCGGCGAAGCGCGGCACCTGCCGGCGTTCGACCTCGGCCGTGTACTGCTCGAAGGCCGAGAGCGCCGCCTGGGGAGACCCGGCAAGCGCCCATGCGTGCCCGGTGAACAGCAACGCATGCAGCAACGCGGAGGTGTGCTCGACCCCGCTGTACCTGGTGACCGGACGGAGTAGGCGGAGGGCTTCGGCCACCCGGCTCTGATGGGCGCGCAGGACACCGAGCCAGGCCGACGCCACGATCCGGTCGGCACCGGTCGCGAGCTCGACGGCCGCGCCCCGGGATAGGTGGACGAGCCGGTCTGTAAGCCGGGTTCTGTTCACCTGCTGGAAGGCCACCTGCATTCCTCCGGCCGGGTTTCGCAGCACGAGCCAGTCCTGTCCTCGCGGGTCCGGCTCGTCCGGGGCCGGTGGTTCGTCCCCGGGTCGGTAGTCGAAACCCAGCAGCTGCCGGTAGAACTCGGCCAACCGTCGAGCGTCCGGGCAGTCCAGGACAACCTGTCGCAGTGCGACCGTCCCCGCCATGCTGTCGATCCTGCCCGAGCTCCGGCGCCGGGTCACAGGGTCGTTGTCCCGGGACTACCAGCGGTTGTGGCGGGAGTGGTAGTCCTCCCAGCGCCGTCGGCGAGCGCCCCTGCCCATGAACAGCAGCGCCATTGCGATCCAGATCAGCGGGAACAGGAAGAACCCGTGCGTCATCGCGGTCATCGAGAACAGCATCGCGATCACCACGATGACCGGCAGCAGCACCAGGATCCGCGGCGGCCGGTGGAACGGCGGCCGCGCCGGCCCCGACCACGGACCGGTGCGCCCGGCCGGCGGGAACGCAGCGGCGCCATCGTGGCCGGGCCGACCCACACCCGCACCGGGCCCACGGCGGGGCGACGCCTCGGGAAGGTCGGCGAACAGCGTCGGCAACTCGTCGAGATAGGTTGCCGCGTAAGCCTTTCCGACCCGCTCGTCGAACTCGGTGGGATCGAGCCGGCCTTCGGTGAAGTGGCGGGTCAGCCCGTCCACCGCCGCCTGCCGATCACTGGTGCCGGCGCGCATCCGTGGTGGGGTCGGCGAGGTCATGACCGCGCGCTCCCCTCGGCGCCGCCGTCCTGGTCGCCGAGGATCCGGTACAGGTCGGCCCGGGTTCTGGCGAGCACCTTGCGGGCCTCCGCCATCTGCTCGGGGGTTCCGGTGCGGGCGACGTGCACGAAGGCGGCGCCGACCTGGAAGATCAGGTCGCCGAGCTGGGTGTCGTCCTCGCTCGGAGCGACACCTTCCCACAGGGTCGCGAACTCCTCGGCGCGATCGGCGGCCACCCGCTGACCGTCATCGGTGAGCCGGTAGACCCGCCGGCCATCCTGTTCCTGCGCACGGACCAGGCCCTCGTCCTCGAGTTGCTGGAGTGTCGGGTACACCGAGCCAGGGCTGGGCTTCCAGGATCCCCCGCTGCGCCGGTCGATCTCCTGGATGATCTGGTAGCCGTGCATCGGTTCCTCGGCCAAGAGCGCCAGCACTGCGGAGCGTACGTCGCCACGCGCACGTTGCCCCCGCTGGCGACGCGGTCCGCCACCCCAGGCCCCGGCACCGGGCGGACCCCAACCCGGGCCCCGCCCACGCTGATCCTGCCCACGTTGATCCTGCCAGGGTCCTCGCGGCCCCCGAGGACCGCGAGGGCCGCCGAAACCGCTGTCGGCAAACGCCTTGAACAGCGACCCGAGATCCCACTCACCTCCGCCGCTGCCGCATGCGTACGACGTCATGGCTGACCTCCTCAGTGAGCACTTCCCGATAGTTCGACGATATATCGCGATACAGCGGTGTCAAGGGCTGCAGGTTTCGCCGGAGGCGAATTCCACCAGCGCGGCGCTGGGTATCCGGCCCGCGGCGATCGGCGCCCGCCGCGGCTGATCTGCTGGGCCGGCAGGGTCAATTCTCCCCGCCGTTGCGGTGAGCGCGTTGAGGTGACCTTCGACCCTGGTCGCACCGGCCGGCACGCCCCTACCGTCGGAAGTGGTCCGAACACTTCGAGGCGATCGCCGATGACTCTCACCGCGCCCAGACACCGTCCCGCCGCCGCGACCCGACGCTTCGGGTACGTCGTGGGGGTGCTGATCAATGCTGTCCTGTTGTATGCCGCCAATGTGTGGCCCGGCTGGGAGGCGGTGCCGTTCCTCACCGCCGACACCGCGCTGGTGATGGGGCTGGTGAATGCCTCGATCATCGTGAGCCTGGCCGCGAACGCGGCGTACCTGATCACCGACCCGCCCTGGTTCAAGGACCTGGGTACGGTG
Organism: Mycobacteriales bacterium; assembly: GCA_038322925.1. Lineage (GTDB taxonomy): Bacteria > Actinomycetota > Actinomycetes > Mycobacteriales > Nakamurellaceae > Nakamurella. The sequence goes on along the minus strand of JBBQGJ010000081.1, from coordinate 8,735 downwards.
CTCACGTCGGCCGTCGGTTTCGTTGCGACGGCACGGATCTGGAAGGTCTTCCCGTTCGATTTCACCGGCAGCGCGGTCGACTGGACCGTGGTTGTCCGGATCATGCTGGTCCTGGGACTCGTCGGGTCTGCGATCGGGGTGATCACCGGATTTGTCGCCGTGGTGAGAAGCGTGGCGACCCGGTTCGGTCGAGGGTACGGCGCCCCGCATCGGCGGTTGTCGCAGCTGGGACGTTGATCAGTCTACGGTGCACGCGGCCGACGAGGTCGGTCGCGACGGTCAGGTCCGGTCAACCGGGGAGGTGGCACGCATCTGCGCCGACGACGGTACTCAGGACTTGATCTTCGCCGGTCCCGGCGAGATGCGGGGAGCTGCGTGCGACCGAAGGCACCGCGCGGTTGCCGATGTGGTGCTCACCGCACGGGGTGGCGCGTCCGCGGCAGCCGAAGGACTGGCCGCCGGTGCCGACGACTATCTGACCAAGCCGTTCGCGACACCGGAGCTGCTGGCAAGGGCCAGGGCGAACTACGAGTTGAATTCGCTCCGCGAACGGGCCATCGACGTGGCGGACACCCGCGATGCACAGCTCCGCAGTGCCCTGGACAGCAACCGGATCATCGGCACGGCGACCGGCATTCTGACGGCGACGCACCGGTTGTCCGCCGCGCAGGGCTTCCAGCTGCTGACCAGCGCCAGACAGGACAGCAATCGCAAGCTCCGCGACCTTGCGGTTCAGGTGGTGGAGATCGGTCGGCTCCCTTTCCGGCCGACCGCCGTGGACAACCTCATCATTCGGGTCACCACGCCGAGGCGCTGATATCAGCCGGCCCCTCCCGCGGTCGCTTCTCCGCAGTTTCGCTGTCCGCAGGGGCGAACTCGTCGGCCAACAGATCCATCAGCAGGCCATCGTGCCAGCTGCCGTCATTTCCGCGCTCGCTGCGCCGCCGAATGCCGACCGGCCGGAAACCGACTTTTCATAGCAGCGAATGGCCGCCGCGTTGTCGGCTGCCGGGTCGATTTCCAGGCGATGGTGGCCGTGCTCGTCGATCAGATGCCGGGCCATTGTGCGGACCGCGTCCGTGCCCAATCCGCGGCCGCGCGCTGCGGGGTCCAGGTAGATGTCGATGCTGGCGTACCGGTAGTCCGGATCTTCCTCGGCCGACCACTGGATCCAGCCGACCACTCGAGAAGAGAATTCGATGACGTACGGCGTCGAACCCGGCTCTTGGAGGTCCTCGATCACAGCGGCGTCCAGATCGTCTCCGCCGCGCCAGAACTCATGGACCTCCGGTGTTCGACGGATCGCCGCCAGCGCCGGGACATGTTCTGCTGTTGCGAGTTCCAGCCGGACGAGCGAGCCGATCAACGTTGCCATGACCGCAACCCTATGACGCCGCCGGCCCTCCGATCGCGGTACACATTCCAGGGCCGATTCCACGTGCTATTTCCAGCGGAAATGCACGAACACCCGGCCGAAGTTCGTGGAGTCCTTTTCGACGCGGTGGTACAGCGCTTTGATCTCCCGCTGGTCGAGAAAGCGCAGAACATGTTTCTTGAGCGCACCGGAGCCCTTTCCGGGAATGATCTCGACGAGCGGCGCTTTCTTGGCGACGGCCTCGTCGATGATCGCCCGCAGCGCACGGTCGATATCGCCGCCCTTGTTGTAGATGTCATGCAGATCGAGTTTCAGCTTCATGCCCGGCCGGCTATCCGGCAGCCTGGTACGTGACGATGTTCTGATCCAGCACCATCTGGTCCTCGTGCGTCGTCGAGGTCACGCCGGCGACGGTGCCGATCGGGGTACCCTCCGCCTCGGCCTTGTCGAAGGCTGCGGTGCTGTCGACCTGGCCGGTGACGGTGAACGAGTCGATGAGATAGGGCAGACCCTCCGACGCCAACTGGGACGGGCCGTTCATCACGTGGAAATGCAGATGCGGGGCCACCGAATTCCCCGAATTGCCGACCAGCCCGAGAACGTCGCCGCGCTTGACGGTATCGCCCACCTGCACCTTCACACTTCCTGGTTGGAAATGCGCGTAATTGGCGTAGAATCCATTGCCGATGTCGAGAACCACGGAGTTGCCGTCGGCCTCGGCCGGGCTGATGTTCGTCGGGAAGGTGCCTGGCGTCTGCTCCGGCAGATTGTCGGCGGCCACCGCCACGGTTCCGTCGGCCACCGCGATCGCCTGCTCGCCGAAAACGGCGTAGCTGTTGGGGTCGGTCGACGGGCCGACGTAGATCCGGCCCTGATCGTCCAGCTGCTCGTAGTCGATGGCGTAGCGCTGCGCGACGTACGGCTGGCCGTTGACGGCCAGGATCGCCCGGGTGTGCCGGGTTGCATCGCAGCACCCGTCCGCGGCGATCAGCCCGGCGGCGAGGATCGGTGGGCCGAGCACCGGCAGGGTGCGCGCGTCCACCGAGGTTGGCGTGATGCGCTCGACGATCGGGTTGAGATCGGGCGGAGCGGCCTGCGCGGTCACCGTGAGCTGGTGCATGAGCGATGCCGGCACGCCGGCCCGGGCGGGCAGTGTGATGTGCAGAAAGATGGTCGCGGCCTCGGACGATTCGAGGTGGTCGGCGCCCGCGCGCGTCCCGGCCGGTTGCAACCGCCCGGTCGACCCCTCGAGATCGGCCGGGCCAAGGGTGAGCAATGGTTGGTCGGTCGGGGAATCCAGGACCTCGAGCTTGTCGATGGTGGTCGATCCTGAGCTGAAGTTGATGACCGAGAGTTCGTACACCAGATGCGTGTTGCCGTCGGACCCCGCGAACGGGACCGGCGGGTACAGCACGGTCCCGGTGATCGGGGTGAAGGCGATGTCAGGCACTGGTGTACTCGTGGCGCCGCCCGAGGTGCCGCCAGGCCCGGCGGTGCCGGCGCCGGATGTCCCGCCCGACTCCGACCTGCTCGATGCTGCCGGCGTAGGAGTGTTCGTCGTACAGGCGGTGAGCGTGACGACCAGGCCCGCCAGTAGAGCGCCGGCCCGGCCGCATCGACGGGGGGCTCGGACGGACGTGCCATCGCCGGCGAGGTTCATACTCGGGCATCCTCGCAGACCTGATCACTTCAGTGGCTTCCGCGGGCCTGTTCCTCGCGGACGTGCCGTCGGGGGGTACGGCGGTCCGGCAGCGTCCTGGTGCTGTGAGCCACCGCACGGCGTGTCAGGGACTCGCGGACGCGCCGTCCGGTCAGCGGGTGGGGTCGCGGCGGTACAGCTTGCGCGACCAGAGGTAGCCGACGAGGGCGATGAGTGCACACCAGCCGACGGCGATCAACGCGGTGGCGGTGTCCGCGTTGCCGGTGAACAGTCCGCGCACTGTTTCGATGATCGGGGTGAAGGGCTGATGTTCGGCGAACCACGCCAGACCGGCGGGCATCGAATCGACCGGGACGAAGCCGCTGCTCAGGAACGGCAGGATGACCAGGAACATCGGCAGGTTGCTGGCCGTCTCGACACTCTCGGACACCAGGCCGAACGCGACGCACAACCAGGTCAACGCGAACGCGGTGAACGTCAGCAGGCAGAACAGGGCGAGCCAGCCGAGCGGGCTGGCATCCGGCCGGAATCCGAGCAGCACCGATACCCCCAGCAGGGCTCCCATGGCGAGCAGTGACTGGATGACGCTGCCCAGAACGTGCCCGGTCAGCACCGAACCGGGCGAGATGGCCATCGTGCGGAAGCGGGCGAAGATGCCCTCGGTCCGGTCCATGGCGACGGAGATGGCGGTGCCCTGTGCGGCAGACGCGGCCGCCATCAGCAGGATCGCGGGGGTGACGTAGGTCAGGTATTCGGCCCGGCTGTCGGCGCCGACGGCGACCCCGGACAGGCCTGCTCCGAGCGTGCCGCCGAAGACGTACACGAACAACAACAGGAACAGGATCGGCAGTCCGATGAGGAGCAGGGTCATGCTCGGGTAGCGCCGCATGCGCAGCAGGTTGCGGCGGAGCATGGTGGACGAGTCGGTGACGGCGAGCGAGATGGTATTCACAGGGCGACCTTTCGTGCGCCGGGGCCGGTCAGGGCGAGGAAGACGTCATCAAGGCCCGGGCTGGTCACTTCCAGATGGCTTGCGGTGACAGCGGAACGCTCGAGCCGGTCGAGCACTGACCGGATCGCGGGGATGTCGCCGCCCGCGGACAGGCTCAGGGTGAGTGCGTCGTTGTCTCCGGTGCCGTCGGGGAACACTCGGGCGGCGGCATCCAGCCCGGCCGCGTCGTTCAGGTGCAGCACGATGGTGCCGCCGGGAACACGGCGCTTGAGTTCGGCGGGCGTTCCTTCCGCGACGATCCGCCCGTTGTCGAGGACGGCGATCCGGTCGGCGAGCTGATCGGCCTCGTCGAGGTACTGGGTGGTGAGCATGATCGTGACGCCGTCGGCAACCAATCCGCGCACGATGTCCCACAGGCCGCGGCGGCTGCGGGGGTCCAGGCCCGAGGTCGGCTCGTCGAGGAAGATCACCTCGGGCGCGCCCATCAGGGTCATCGCCAGGTCCAGCTTGCGTTTCATCCCGCCGGAGTAGGTCATCGCGGGTTTGCCGGCGACGTCCTGTAGGTCGAACCGCTGCAGCAGCGCGTCCGCCTGGCGGCGTCCCTCCGCCCGGCCCAGGTGATGCAGGTCGGCCATCAGGCGGAGGTTTTCCTGCCCGGTCAGCAGGCCGTCGATGGCGGAGAACTGCCCGGTGACGCCGATGGCCGCCCGGACGGCGGAGCCGTCCCGGTCGATGTCGTGGCCGGCGACCCGGGCGGTCCCGCCGTCCGCGTGGACGAGCGTGGAGAGGATGTTCACGGTGGTGGTCTTGCCGGCCCCGTTCGGCCCGAGCAGCGCGAAGATGGTCCCGGCGGCGACCGTCAGGTCGATGCCGTCGAGCACGGTGTGGTCGCCGAAGGCCTTGCTGAGGCCTGCGGTTTCGATGGAAATGGGTCTGGGTGAGGTCATGATCGGTCTCCTGGTTGGCACGTTGCTGGGCAGGCTGGAGCCCACGAGTGCACGCGGCAGTTCGATGGGATGGTGGAACGCCACCGCGGGCGCATCCGGCAGTGGCTACCTGGGCGCGACCCAGCAGGGCGGCTGGATGCGCAGGTCAGATGTCGAGGTCCTCGATGACGGGTTGGTCGACGGCGGCCGTGACCAGGTCGTAGAGCTCGGCGGGTATTTTCACCTGGAGCTCCTCGAGCGAATCGAAGACCTCGAGGGTGGCGGTGGGCGCGGTTGACCCCCATTGCTGGTCGCTGCTGAAGTGCTTGCGCCAGCCGTGTGCGGAACCGTCCGGCCCAGCGGTCCACAGCACCTCCGCCGACCGCTGCACGTGCACGACGAACTTGCCGGTCCGGCTGCGATACACGCGGAACTGTTCGACCCGATCCTTTGTCGAGCGTCCCAACTCGGCCAGCAGCACGCCGATGAACCGCTGCCGTCGACCTGCGCCGGGACCCACCTTGACGGTGATCTCCTCGTAGCCTTCGAGTTCGCCTTCCTCGAGCTCGACGAGGCGGCGAAGAGCGCGCGTGATGGTCGCCGAGAGATTGCCGCCGGTGAGCTCCTGCGCGCGATCGAAGAGCGGCAGGTCCCCGTCGGCAACGTAAATGGTCTTGTTCGGCACGGCATCATCATAACCTCCGCGACAAGTATACGTATATGGATACGGATAGGGCAATGCGTGACCGTCGTCGAGCAGCCCAGCGGATTTTCGGCCCGGCAGGTGGAATCCGACGTCGCCCACCCGCCAGCAACGCTGCGGCCTGCGAGCGGCCCTCATGATCGTTCCGGTCGATCCACCCGGTCGATCCACCTGGTCGATCCACCCGGTCGATCCACCCGGTCGATCCACCCGGTCGATCCACCCGGTCGATCCACCCGGTCGATCCACCCGGTCGATCCACCCGGTCGATCCACCCGGTCGATCCACCCGGTCGGTCGTGCCTGGCATTCCTGTCAGCGGCTGCGGCTCAGTGACTGCGGCGCTCTTTGACAGGGCTGGTCGCTGGTGCGGCCACATCAACCGAGTGCCGGGCTGTTCGCTGACGCCCACGCATCGTCGCGGTCGCCACGCTGGATGCGGCGAAGCAACCCGCTGCCACCACCACGATCGCGGTGCCGGCACCCAGCTGATCGGCCAGTGGCCCGGCGATCAGTGACCCGACCGCGATGGCGCCCACGTTGAGCTGGTCGTACACGCCGAACACTCGGGCAACGACGTCGTCCGGGGCCGCCCGCTGCAGCAGCGTCACGGCAATGACCTCGGCAATGAGCGTCGCCGCCCCGGCCAGCGTGACGAACGCAACCGCCGGCGGTAGCGACCCGGACAGCCCGATCAACGCAACGGACACCGCGAAGGCCGCCATCACCGCGAACAGCACTAGGGCGGGCCGTCGATGTGAGGCGAGCCGGTTGACCACGGCCATCGCGGCGAGTGCGCCGCCGGACAGGCCGGCGCTGAGCCAACCGACCGCGTCCTGTCCGCCGAGCCCACGCTCGGCCAGCAACACCAGGGCGACGACCAGGTACCCGTAGAGGAAGTTGTCGATGACCGCGACCGTCATCGGCCGCCGGATCCGGGCCTGGATCGCCACCAGCCGGAGCCCGGTGAGCAGTTCCGCGAGCAGCCCGTCGGCCGCGGGTCCGCCGGCGGGCCGTGGCAGCCTCACCCGGGCCGCCAGCAGGGCCGCGAGCGCGAACAGTGCCGCGGAGCTCGCTGTGGCGATCGTGGGTCCGTATCCGGCCAGCACGACAACCCCGAAAGCGCCGGGCCCGGCGATCCAGGCCGCGTTCTCCACCCCCGTCACCAGCGCGTTGGCCGGCGGGAGTAGTTCGTCCGCAACGCATTCCGGGGTCGCCGCTGCCAACGCCGGGTAGGAGGGCGTCGCGAGGACGGCGGCGACCGCGGTGATCACGATCAGTACCGGGACCGGCCAGCCCAGCAGCAATCCGGTCGCCACGGCAGCCGCGCAGGCCGCTCTCGAGGCGAACGAGAAGAACAGCACCACGCTGCGGGACCAGCGGTCGGCGAGCACGCCCGCGTACCCGGAGAACACGACGTACGGCACGAATCCCAGCGCGACCGTCACCGACACCCACAGGCTCGACGACGTCCGGGCGGGCGCTTCGATCCCGACGGCCAGCATCATCATCAGCTGGGCGATGGTGCCGGCCCCATGACCGAGCAGCAGCAGTCGGAAATCACGATGGTGGAGGGCGGAACGGAACGTGGGCGCGGCGTCGGTGCCGGTCCGCCGATGGCTGCTCACCGGTAGACCTCGCGTAGCGGTGCGAAACCGTTGAACCCGACCGACGAATAGGTGGTCGTGTACGCACCCGCCGACTGGAATCTCAGCCGGTCGCCAGGCCGAAGGTCCAACGGGAGCCGGTAACGGTTCTTGCGGAAGAGCACGTCGAAGCTGTCGCCGGTCGGGCCGGCCAGCACCGTCTCGCCCACCTCGCCGGTCAACGGCGACCCGTCTCGGCTGACCTCCAGCCGGTAGCGGATGCTCTCCCCGTGAGCCTCTGCCAGGCCGCCGAACAGCCCGACGTCCAGATAGACCCATCGGACGCCGTCGCGTTCCGCGACGAGCACCACCTCGGTCTGCAGTACACCGGCGTCGGCGACGAGGGCGCGCCCTGGCTCGGCCATCACCTCGGGCGGGTGCGCTCCCAGATGCCGGGCCAACGATGCCATGATCGTCGCGCCGTACCGATCGTCGAACCGCGTCGCGTCGAGCGTTGTCGCAGGAAACCCGCCGCCGATGTCGATCACCGCCAGGTCGCCGCCTGTGGCGCGCAGGCCGGCCCGCAGTCGCGCCGCCGCGGCCAGCGGAGGGTCCCAGGCATGCGGCCGGCTGTTGGCTCCCGACATGGAAGGCCACGCCGACCGGATGGCCGGCGTCGTGCGCCAGCGCGAGCAGGTGCCCGGCTTCCGGCTCGGGGCAGCCGGATTTCGATCCCCAGCGCCCAGTCCGCGCCGGCGCCGGAGGTTGCCAGCCGGACCAGCACCGTCGCGCGGGGAGCCGCGCGATGATCTTGGCGAGCTCGGGCGCGCTGTCCACGGTGAACCGCCGCAGACCCTGGGCCGCTGCGTAGCTGATGTCGGCAGCTTTCTTGATGGTGTTGCCATAGGACATCTGCCGCGGTTCGCCGCCGATCTTGAGGACTGCGTCGATCTCGCCCGGGCTGGCGACGTCCCACTGGGAGCCCAGCTCCAGCAGCGTTGTCAGGACCGCCGGTGCCGGGTTCGCCTTCACCGCGTAGTGCAGCTGAACCCCGGGCAGAGCACCGCACAGGACGAGGTACCGCTGACGGACCAGTTCGGTGTCGACCGTCAGCACCGGTGTGCCGGGTGCGGACGCCTGCGGAGCCGCCTGCACCGTGGGATTGGTGAGCGCCATGGGATTGGTGAGCGCCACGGTCGTTGCCATGTTTCCCCCTGCTGGCAAGCCGGCAGCCCGTCAGCGCGCACGTCGGCTCTTGACGGAGCAACAGCGACGCGCGCAGATACCGGCATTTCCCAAGAAACTGGTCATATTCTCCACGCCGGAGTCAACCCCGGCATACGGCCGGCGGTCGGAGGTGCCTCGCGGACGTGCGGTCGGGGAGCTGCCGCAGTCTGAGACGAAACTAAATGGTGAGGTGGCATGCGGAATCGACCCGTGGATCGCGGGTGAGTTCGGGCATGTTGTTAGGGGCCGAAGAATGCGGTCTTCGTCGGCGATCAGGCCGCCGGTGTGATGGTCACCTCGTATCCCA
>JBBQGJ010000080.1:0-20370 GCA_038322925.1 Mycobacteriales bacterium | reverse complement strand
CAGTGTTGGCGCGGTGACCGGGCTCGTCCAGGAATTCCAGTTCGGTATGGATTGGTCGGCGTACTCCCGGTTCGTCGGTGACGTCTTCGGCGCGCCACTGGCGATGGAGGGGCTGGCAGCATTCTTCCTGGAGTCCACATTCCTGGGATTGTGGCTGTTCGGCTGGAATGTGCTGCCCAAAGGCGTCCATCTGTTCACCGCGTGGATGGTCCCGCTGGGCGCCTGCCTGTCCGCGTTGTTCATCATTGCCGCGAACTCCTGGATGCAGAACCCGCGCGGCTACACGATCAACCCGGACACCGGACGCGCCCAGCTGAACGACATCGGGGCGGTCTTCTCCAATCCGGTTTTCCTCTGGGGCTATGTGCACGCGCTGCTCGTCGCGCTGATCTTCGGCGGCGCCGTGCTGCTGTCGGTATCGGCCTGGCACCTGCGCCGCGGCAATCACGCCGCGTTGTTCCGTGGCACCGCCAAGCTCGGCCTGTTCGTGCTGGCCGTGGCCTCGGTGCTGCAGTTCTCCGTCGGTGGCCGGCTCGGCATCAATGAGACCAACTACCAGCCCATGAAGATCGCGGCCGCCGAGGCGAACTGGACGACCTGCCAGCCCTGCTCGTTCTCGGTCATCCAGATCGGCGGCTACAACCAGGACGAGACCCCGACCAAGATCATCGAGATCCCGCATCTGCTGTCGGTGCTGGCCACCGGGACCTGGGACGGCGAGGTGCAGGGGCTGTCCGAGCTGAACACCCAGTACAACCAGGAATACGGGCCCGGTTACTACGTGCCCAACGTGTTCATCCAGTACTGGTCGATGCGCGCGATGGCCTACCTGGCCGTGCTCGGCTTCCTCATGGGGATCTGGGGCGCGGTGCTGCTGTGGCGCAAGAAGTTCACCCAGTCGCGCTTCTTCCTATGGGTGTGCACCTGGCTGATCCTCACCCCGTTCGTGATGGCGACAGCCGGCTGGCTGCTGACCGAGAGCGGCCGCCAACCGTGGATCGTGCAGGGCCTGATGCTGACCTCCACCGGGTTGTCCGGATCTGGCAGCGCTACCCAGGTGGCGATCAGCCTGGGTGTGGTCATCGTGCTGTACAGCGCGATCGGGGTGATCGCCGCCGTGCTGATGGTGCGGCATGCCAGACGGGGCCTCGTCGACGAACCCGACCAACCCTCACCATCGGCGGATCTCGCCACCACAGGGCCTTCCGTGCCCTCGCTGACCTACTGAGGTGACGACCGTGATCGAGGTGAAACAGTGACCCTGTCGATTGTCTGGTTCGTCGTCGTCGCCTTCTTCTGGACCGGCTTCTTCGTGTTGGAGGGCTTCGACTTCGGGGTCGGCGCGCTGCACAAGATCGTCGGCCGGACCGACCTCGAGCGCCGGGTCGCCATCAACACCATCGGACCCGTCTGGGACGGCAACGAGGTCTGGCTGATCGTCGCCGGCGCCGCGATGTTCGCGGCCTTCCCGCCGTGGTACGCCACCTGGTTCTCCGCGCTGTACCTGGCGCTGTGGCTGTTGTTGGCCGCGCTCATCGTCCGGGGAGTGTCCTTCGAGTTCCGCGGCAAGTTCGACAGCCCGACCTGGCGCTCGACTTGGAGTTGGACGCTGACCATCGGCTCGGTGCTGGCACCGCTGCTGATCGGGGTGGGGCTGGGCGATCTGCTCGTCGGGCTGCCGATCGATGCCGACGGCAACTTCACCGGCACGTTCCTTGACCTGCTCACCCCCTACGGCCTGCTGGTCGGGATCACCGTGCTGGCGCTGTGCCTGTGGCATGGCGCGACATTCCTGACCATCAGATCCACCGGAGTCGTCCTGCAACGTGCGGTCTCGCTGAAAGAACGGTTGTCGCTCCCTGCGACGCTGCTGGTGATCATCTTCGCGGTGTGCACCTACCTGACGGTGCGGCCGGGTGCCGGCGGCATCATCGCGCTGGCCATCCCGGTACTTGCCGTGCTGGCCGCATTCGCGCTGGCCCGCGGCGCCCGCGGGGGCGGCCGAGCGTTCGCGGCGACCGCGGTGGCCATCGGCGGCGTCATCGCCGCGATATTCGCGAACCTGTACCCCGCGGTGATGATCTCCACCGAAGACGCCTACACCCTGACCGTCGAGAACAGCACGGCCAGTTCGTATTCCCTGACGGTGATGACGATCGTCGCGGCGGTGATGGTGCCGCTCGTGCTGGCCTACCAGGGTTGGACCTACTACGTGTTCCGCGCCAGAGTCAAGGGACCGGCAGCCCCGCCTGTGGTCGAGCAGACGCCGGCCGGGTAGCCGTCTGAATACCACCACCTGGTCTATGGCGGGTGAGTGGTCGGTCAGTTGTCGGCCGGCGGCCGGTCGGAACCTCTGGCAACAGCGGGCACCGGTCCGCGGGCCAGCAGCCTGGCCAGCCGCTGCACCAGTGGCCCCGGGTGCCGTAGCCGGACGCCGCGGCCGACGCTGGTGATCAGGGCATGCGCCGCGGCGGCGTCGATGTCCCGCAACGACGCCAGGTCCAGGTCACGATCTCCGCCCCGGGCGGCCGCGGCCACCACGTCCAGCACCGCCGCGTAATTGGTCGCGTTCATCCGGCCGGCCAATCGCAACCAACCGGGGCGGGGCCGGGTGACGCGCAGCATCGAGTCGTCGTACAGCGCGTCGTCCACCACTTCGCTGTCGTGCAATTCGCGGATGCGGTCGACCTCGTCATAGGTCAGGTTCGCCCGGCGGTAGGGGCAGAGCACCGTCAGCGGCTTACCCCTCATCAGCCGGTGGACGGTGGATTCCTGCGGCCCGAGGCCGATGCCGGGGTACACGCCGCTCAGCCTCACCCCGCGGTACCCGCTGCCTGCCGCGTCATCGATCTGACGGGTGAGTTCACCGGCAACGTCATTCTCGGTCAATCGGAAGAATTCCTGGGACGGACCCTCGCGCAGAATCACGAGTTCACCGCGCCGGGTGGCCGTCACAGGGTCTCCGCCGACTTCATCCAACCTGACGGTCAGCTCTGTACCTTCGTCTTCGGTCAAGCCGACGAGGATCACGCGTTCCCCGCGGTCCATTCCGCCGGCAACGAAGCCTGCCAGCACTTCCCACCACTGCTCATCGCTGGTCAGCACCGCACAGGAGTGCGCACCATTGCGCACCACGTCTTGGATCAACAGAGCGACCCCGCCTCCTTGCCCCCTTGATTCACCGCCCCGCACCGGCGGTCTAGACATCAAGGCTACTCGCAAAGGAGCCGCTGGATCAGGTACTTCGATTAAGCAGCACCAGCGACCGTGGGCCGACGCGGACCTGTTGGGCGGCAACCACCGTTCCCCGGTTGGCCGGTTCGTAGCTGTCCGACTGGACGGTCCAGCTGTCCCCGCGGGTAACCCCACCTACAGCGGCTCCACCAACGGGGGGCAGGACGAAATCCAGCGGTTCCCACCAGCCGTTCACCAGCACCGCGAGGTCGTCGTCCAGCATGGGTTCGCCGTCATCGTCGGGGTCGGGGTCGACGGAGCCGGACAGCACCAGCGTGACGCTCTTCGCTGCTGCATCGCGCCAGTCTGCGTCCGTCATCGGTTGGCCGGCCGGCGTGAAGAAACGCTGGGTGTGCGGGTCCCGTGGATAGCTGCGGCGCCTCAGCGCGGGGTGTGCCAGCCTCAGCGCGATCAGCTCCTTGACGAACTGTTGCAGCTCGAGGTCCTGCGCCGACCAATCCCACCAGGCAATCTCGTTGTCCTGGCAATAGGCATTGTTGTTGCCCTGCTGGCTGCGTCCGACCTCGTCACCGCCGAGCAGCAGTGGCACTCCCCTGGCCAGCAGCAGGGTGGACAGGAACGCTCGCGATTGCCGGGACCGCAGTTGCCCGATGTCCGGGTCGTCCGTGGGTCCTTCCACGCCGCAGTTCCACGACCGGTTGTCGCTGGTGCCGTCCCGGTTGTTCTCGGTGTTGGCTTCGTTGTGCTTGTCGTTGTAGGCCACCAGATCGGCCAGGGTGAACCCGTCGTGCACCGTCACCAGGTTGATCGAGGCGTCCGGGCCGCGCCGGTGCCGGGTGTACAGATCCGGCGAACCCTTCAGCCGGGTGGCCAGGTCCGGGATCAGCCCGTCGTGGCTGCGCCAGAAGTCCCGCACCGTGTCACGGAACTTGCCGTTCCATTCGCTCCAGCCGGCCGGGAACCGCCCGACGTCGTAGCTGTCGCCCTGCCCGACATCCCACGGCTCGGCGATCAGCTTCACTTCCGACACGATCGGGTCCTGCCAGACCAGGTCGAAGAACGCCGCGACGTTCTCGAATCCGCCGTCCTGGCGGGCCAGGGTCGAGGCGAGATCGAACCGGAACCCGTCGACGCCCATCTCGGCGACCCAGTAGCGCAGCGAATCCATGATCAAGCGCAGGCAGGCCGCATTGCCGACGTTCAGCGAATTGCCGCAGCCGGTCGTGTCGACGTACCGGGACCGGTCGGCTGGATCCAGCCGGTAGTACGCGGCGTTGTCCAGGCCGCGGAAGCACAGCGCGGGCCCTTCCGGCCCGGCCTCTGCGGTGTGGTTGTAGACCACGTCGAGGAGCACCTCGATATCCGCGGCGTGCAGCGCGCGGACCATGGCGGCACATTCATCCACCTGCCCGCCGGGATTGCCGGCGCGCACCGCCGCCGAATACCCGGAGTAAGGGGCGAAGAACCCGATCGTGTTGTAGCCCCAGTAATTCGTCAGTCCGCGTTCGACCAGAAATGCCTCAGGCACATTGTGATGCACCGGTAGCAGTTCGACGGCGGTGATTCCCAGCTGTTTCAGGTAGGCGACGGCCGCCGGATGCGCCAGACCTGCGTACGTCCCGCGCAGTGCCGGCGGGATGTCGGGGTGCCGCGCGGTGAAACCCTTGACGTGCAATTCGTAGATGACCGAATCCGAGATATGTCGGCGGGGCCGTTGCCAACCGTCATCATCGGCGTCGATCGGGTGATTTCCGCGTACCCGATCGATCATCAGGGCGCGCGGCGTGCAGTCCGCCGAATCCAGCGGGCTCAGCCGGCTCGGATCGTTCTCGTCGTGGGCGTAGACGGCAGCGGGAAAGGACGCGGAGCCACTGATGGCGCGGGCATACGGATCGAGCAACAGCTTGTTCGGGTTGCAGAGCAGGCCCGCGCCCGGATCCCACGGGCCGTCCACCCGGAACCCGTACGCCTGACCGGCCTTCAGGCCGCTCACCTGGCCGTGCCACACCCCCGCGTCGAGGCCAGGAAGGGGAATCCTGGTCTCAATACCTTCCCGGTCGAACAAACACAACGTCACCGACTCGGCCACCGATGAATACACCGCGACATTGGCGCCGTCGCGGGTAAGGGTCACACCGAGCGGATGAGGACGACCCGTCCGCACTCTCACAGACATGGCTGAAATCTAAGCCACCCCTGCACCGCCTGCTGAGTGCGTTTGCTTTTCGTTCACCCAACAGACACGCTGGCCACGCGGGGGACGCGGAATTCATGCGTTTGGGAGGATGATCCGCTGGGCTTTCCTCAGCAGTGTCGTTTGCGAGTAAACCGGGAGGTTCCGTGCCGAAGGTCGTCGTGGTGGGTGGTGGCATGGCCGGGGTGGCCTGCGCGCTGGAACTCGGTCGCAAGGACGTCGAGGTGGTGCTCGTCGACCGCCACGACTACCTGCAGTTCCAGCCATTGCTGTACCAGGTGGCCAGTTCGCAACTGCCGGCCGAGGACGTGGCCCGGCCGTTGAAGGTGATCTTCGAGGACCGACCTTCGGTGACGGTCGTCCAGATGGACGTCGACACCGTGGACGTCGGCAGCAAGACGGTGACCGGCGTCGACGGGTCGACGGTCACCGGGGATTACCTGGTGATCGCCGCGGGTTCGCAGCCGAACTTCTTCGGGGTGACCGGCGCCCGCGAGCATTCGTTCCCGCTCTATTCCGTGGTCGATGCCGAGCGGTTGCGCCTGCATCTGCGGGAACAATTGCGCGCCGGCACCGCGGCCGGCGCGCCGGCCGGGCCCGATCCCGACCCGACCGCGCTGACCGTCGTGATCGTGGGTGGCGGCCCCACCGGGGTCGAAACGGCCGGCGCTCTCGGGGAACTGTTCGGCGCTCTCAAGGCGAAGAACCAGCTACCGGACATCGCGTCCGTGCACCTGGTGGACCACGGCAAGGCGCTGCTGGCGCCCTTCTCCGAAAAATCCCATCGGTATGCGTTGGACAAGCTCACCCATCACGGGGTGAAGGTGACGTTCGGCGTCGCGGTCACCGAGGTCGCCCAGGACAAGGTGCACCTGTCCGACGGCAGCCAAATCCCCACCCGCACGGTGATCTGGGGCGGCGGCGAATCCGCCGGTCCGCTGGCCGGTACCTGCGGCGCCCCGCTGGGCCGAGGTGGGCGCGTCGACGTCGGACCGGACCTGACGGTGGCCGGCTTTGACGGCGTCTTCGGCGTCGGCGACGTGGCGAACATTCCGGGTCCGGGCGGCCGGGCGCTGCCGCAGCTCGGCTCGGTGGCCCAGCAATCCGGGAAGTGGGCGGCCCGCAACATCCTGGCCCAGGCCGCCGGCGAACCACTCAAGCCTTTCAAGTACAAGGACAAGGGCATCATGGCGATGATCGGCCGGAACGCCGCGGTCGCCGAGGTCGGCGCGCACCGGCACCAGGTGGAGGGGCCGATCGCGTTCGCGGCGTGGCTCGGCCTGCACGCGATCCTGCTCAGCGGCGTGCACAGCCGGATCGACGCGTTCATGGAGTGGGCCGACGACTATTTCCACGCCGACCGCGCGGCGGACATGGAGCTCGGTGGCACGCCGAGCCGTATCGCCTGGCCGAACGATGCAGAGGACCGGCCGACCATCACCGTCAGCTGAGCCCGAATCCGCACTCCCGAGCCTTTCCAGCCCGCCGATGCTGTTGCCGAGGAGTCATCACATGCCGCACAACTACGACGTGATCATCATCGGGTCAGGAGCGGGCGGCGGGACGCTCGCGCACCGGCTCGCCCCCTCCGGGAAACGCATCCTGATCCTGGAGCGCGGTGACTGGCTGCCCCGCGAGGTGGAGAACTGGGATGCCACCGCGGTTTTCGTGGACAACCGGTACGTCTCGCCCGACACCTGGTACGACAAGGAGGGCAAGACCTTCCAGCCGCAGGTGCATTACAACGTCGGCGGTGCCACCAAGCTGTACGGAGCAGCGTTGTACCGGTTGCGGGAGAAGGACTTCGGCGAACTCCATCACCACGACGGGATCTCCCCGGCCTGGCCGGTGCCGTATGCCGATTTCGAGCCGTACTACACCCAGGCCGAACAGCTCTACCAGGTGCACGGGATCCGCGGGGAGGATCCGACCGAGCCGCCCAGCAGCGCGCCGTACCCGTTCCCGCCGGTGTCGAACGAGCCACGGATCCAGCAGCTGTACGACGACCTGAAGAAGATCGGGATGACGCCGTTCCACGCGCCGGCGGGCATCCTGCTGAACGAGGCCGACCCCGCCTTCAGCGCGTGCATCCGCTGCGCAACCTGCGACGGCTTCCCCTGCCTGGTGCACGCCAAGTCCGACGCCGAGGTCATCGCGGTGCGGCCCGCAATCGCGCACCCAAATGTCACCTTGCTGCGGAACGCGCACGTGCAGAAGCTGGAGACCGACAGCAGCGGTCGCACGGTGACCACCGTGCTCGCCACCGTCGACGGCGCCGAGCAACGTTTCAGCGCGGACATCGTGGTGGTGTCCGCCGGCGCGGCCAACTCCGCCAAACTACTACTGGGCAGCGCCAACGACCGGCATCCATCCGGGCTGGCCAACGGCTCGGACCAGGTCGGCCGCAATTATGTGTTCCACAACAGCCGGGCGTTCCTGGCCGTCTCGCTGGAGAAGAACACCACCCGGTTCCAGAAGACGTTGGGCGTCAACGACTTCTACTTCGGTGACGACGAGTTCCCCTATCCCATGGGCAACATCCAGATGGTCGGCAAGAGCTCGGCACCGATGTACCGCGGCGAGAAACCGCTGGAGACGGCCCTGGCGCCGACCTTCGCGCTCGGCGACGTCGCCGAGCACGCCGTCGATTTCTGGCTCTCCACCGAGGATCTGCCGCGGCCGGAGAACCGGGTGACGCTGGCTCCGGACGGGAACGTGGTGCTGAGCTACACGCCGAACAACCGCACGCCGCTGGATGAGCTGTACTCGCGGATCAAGCGGAACCTGAGCCATCTGGGCTTCCACCCGCATCACCTGATCCCGCGCACCGCGTACATGAAGAACGACATCCCCATCGCCGGCTGCGCGCACCAGGCCGGCACCGTGCGGTTCGGCGCGGACCCGCAGACGTCGGTGCTGGACGAGAATTGCCGGGCCCACCAGCTTGACAACCTGTACGTGGTGGACACCAGCTTCTTCCCCAGTATCGGCGCAGTGAACCCCTCGCTGACCGCCGCCGCGAACGCCCTTCGGGTCGGCGACCACCTACTCGAGCGGCTCGGCTGAGTCCGGCGGATGGCGGACACCAGGGCCGCGTCGCGGGCGGCCCCTTTCCTGGTCTACGGCGCCGGGCTGGCCCAAGGGCTGGCGCTGGTCTCGTTCCCGGCGGCCAGTTCGATCCTGACCAGTCCCACCGGGTACGACCTGAGCACGGCGCAGTACGGGCTGATGTTCCTGCCGCAGGTGGTGCTGGCCATCACCGCTGCCGCGTTGTCCCCGGTGTGGGCCAAACGCTGGTCGCTGCAACGTGTCCTGCAGGCCGGCCTGATCGCGAACCTGCTGGCGATGCTGTTGCTGGTGGCCAGCCAGTTCGTCGCGACCTCCGGTGTGGCCTACCCGATCCTGCTCTGCGCCACCGCCGCCCTCGGCTTCGGTTTCGGTTCCACCGTGCCGGCGCTGAACACCTTCGCCGAGCACCTGGATCCTGCCCGCCAAGACCGGTCGGTGCTGACCCTGAATGCGCTGCTGGGCACCGGAACCGCGCTGGCGCCGCTGCTCATAGCGTTGTTCCTGGCGCTGGGCGCCTGGTGGCTGCTGCCGCTGCTGGCCGCCGCCGGATTGATCGGCTTTATCATTGCGGCCCTGCGGGTTCGGCTCGACGCGGGACCATCACCGGCCGCGGGGGGCCATCGGGCCGCACTGCCGGGCAGGTTCTGGTGGTACGCCGCCGCGGTGCTGCTCTACGGCGTCTGCGAGACGCTGTTCGGCAACTGGTCGAGCCTGTACCTGGTCGGCGAACGCGGGCTGTCCGCCGGGGTTGCCTCGCTCGCGCTGGCCGCCTTCTGGGCCTGTGTCACCCTCGGCAGGATCATCGTCGCGGCGTTGACCCCCAAGATTCCCGCCACCGCGGTCTACCTGATCCTGCCGGTGCTGATCGCCGCGTCCAACGTGGCCGTGGCGGCCTCCGGCAATGCGCTGACCGCTGTGCTGGCCTACGCCGCAGCGGGTTTCGCCTGTTCGGCGATGCTGCCGCTGAGCCTGAGCCTGGCCGGGCAGGAGTTCCCACGGCTCGGCGCGACGTCCTCGGGTGAACTCATCGCGGGCTACCAGGTCGGGTACGGCATCACTGCTTTCGGGGTCGCCCCGCTGCAGTCGCTCACCGGGATCAGCATGGGTGGCATCTACCTGGTCGGTGCCGGCATCGCGGTGGCACTTGCGGTGGTCGCCCGGATGGTCACTGCCGGGCTGACGCGGCACCCGGCGACGCCCTGACGCGAGGCCGGCGGCAAACGGCATGACAGACCACTCGACACACCCATTCACCAGCAGAGAAGGAAGCAACGATGGCGACCAAGCGGAAGAGTCCGGCGGCAGCGGAACGGGCACGCCTGGCCGAAGCCGACGCGGGCACCCAGCCGTGGCGGGACTGGGGGCCGTACCTGTCCGAACGGGCCTGGGGCACGGTGCGCGAGGACTACAGCCCTGACGGCGACGCGTGGGACTTCTTCCCGCACGACCACGCGCGGTCCCGGGTGTACCGGTGGAACGAGGACGGCATGGCCGGGTTCTGCGACGAGACGCAGAACTGGTGCCTGGCATTGGGTTTGTGGAACGGCACGGACCCGATCTGCAAGGAGCGGATGTTCGGGCTGACCGGCCCGCAGGGCAACCACGGCGAGGACGTCAAGGAGTACTGGTGGTACCTGGACGGCACGCCGACGCATTCCTGGCACACCTGGCGATACCACTACCCGCAGGGTGAGTTCCCGTACGGCGACCTGGTGGCCGAGAACGCCCGCAGGTCGAGGCTGGAACCCGAATACGAGCTCATCGACACCGGGATCTTCGCCGACAACCGTTACTGGGTCGTCACTGTCGACTACGCCAAGGACGGCCCCCGGGATCTGCTGATGAAGATCACGGTCGAGAATGCCGGGCCCGACGAGGCAACGCTGCACGTTCTGCCCACGTTGTGGTTCCGGAACACCTGGTCCTGGGGATACCCGGACCACCCGGTGCCGCACCTGAGGTGGGCGGGCGACCGCATCATCGGGGACCATTCCAAGTCCGGTCCGCTGGTGCTCGCCGGGGATGGCAGCCCCGAGGCGCTGTTCTGTGACAACGAGACCAACGACGAGCGGTTGTTCGGCGGAACCAACGTCAGCGCCTACCCCAAGGACGGGATCAACGACCACGTCGTGCACGGCGCCGATACCGTCAACCCGGCGCTGGTCGGCACGAAAGCCGCACTGCACTACACGGTCTCGGTCCCGCCCGGCGGTTCGTCGGTCATCAAGGTCCGGCTGGTCGGGGTCCCCCATCCGGCGCTGGACGCCGACCCCAGCGCCCCGAGCACGGCCACCATCGATCTCCGACGCGGCTTCGACAAGGTCGTGGCCGCACGCAAGACCGAGGCCGACCAGTTCTACGCCTCGGTGTTGCCGGAGCACACCGCAGCGGAGACGGCGATGGTCGCCCGCCAGGCCTTCGCCGGACTGCTCTGGGCAAAACAATTCTTCCACTACGACGTCAAGCGCTGGCTGTCCGGCGACCCGGGCCAGCCGACGCCACCGCCCGGCCGCGGCGCGATCCGCAACGGCGACTGGCGTCATCTGAACAACCACGAGGTCATCCTGATGCCCGACCCGTGGGAGTACCCGTGGTTCGCCGCCTGGGACCTGGCATTCCATTGCGTCACGCTCGCGCACATCGACCCGGCGTTCGCCAAGTCACAACTGGTGCTGCTGCTGCGCGAGTGGTACATGCACCCGAACGGCCAGTTGCCCGCCTACGAATGGAATTTCTCCGACGTCAACCCGCCGGTGCACGCGTGGGCGGCAATCCGGGTGTTCGAACTCGACGGCGGGACCGACTTCCATTTCCTGGCAAGGATCTTCCACAAACTGCTGATCAACTTCACCTGGTGGGTGGACAACAAGGACTACGGGGACAACAACCTCTTCGAGGGCGGGTTCATGGGGCTGGACAACATCTCCCCGCTCGACCGGTCGACCCTGCCGCCCTCGCAGGGGTATGTGGAACAGGCCGACTCCACCGCCTGGATGGCCATGTATGCGCTGGACCTGCTGGACATGGCACTGCGACTGGCGGCGCAGGACATCGCCTACGAGGACGTGGCCACCAAGTTCTTCGAACACTTCCTGACCATCGCCGGCGCCGCCAACAACGCCGGACTGTGGGACGACCAGGACGCCTACTTCTACGACGTGCTGCACCGCGCCGACGGCGTCGACGTGCCGATCAAGGTGAAATCCCTGGTCGGTCTGGTGCCGGTGACCGCCGCGCTGGCCTACGACCGCCTGATCATCGAGAACCTGCCCGATTTCCATGCCAGGGCGAACTGGTTCATGGCCAACAACCCGGAATTCATGTCCTCGTTCCACATGCATGAGATCGACGGTGTGAAGCACCGGTTGCTGGCCATGGTCCCGCCGGAACGGGTTGTACGGGTGTTGGAGACCGTGTTCAAGGAGACGGGACTGCTGTCGCCCTACGGCATCAGGGCGATCTCGGCATGGCACCGGGACCATCCGTTCAGCGTCGAGGTGGGCGGCGTCACCGAATCGGTCGATTACGAACCCGCGGAATCGACCACCGCTTTGTTCGGTGGCAATTCGAACTGGCGCGGCCCGATTTGGATGCCGCTCAACGCGTTGCTCATCGAGGCGCTGCGGGATTACGACGCGCTGTCCCCCGGTGACATGACCGTCGAATACCCCTTCGGATCAGGACACCGGCTCGACCTGTCCGCGGCCGCCGACGACATCTCACGCCGGTTGATCTCGATCTTCCTGCCGGGCCCGGACGGCCGCCGCCCAGTGCACGGGTGGTACGACGTGCTGGCCACCGATCCACGGTGGAAGGACAACATCCCGTTCCACGAATACTTCCATGGCGACAACGGGATGGGGCTCGGCGCAGAACCCCAGACCGGCTGGACCGCGCTCGTCGCCCACCTGATCCTGACCACCCCACCGCCAACGCTCCCTGAAGAGGTCCACCTGCGGCCCTGAACCCCGCCCGGGAACCGCGGCCAGCAGCCCGGCCCTCCACCCGACCGCACTCACCCCCCATCTCACACGCACAGGAGCCAAACCCATGAGCCTGCACGGCAAGGTCGCCATCGTCACCGGCGGCAACAGCGGTATCGGCAAGGCGATCGTCCTCGAACTCGCCGCCCAGGGCGCGAGCATCGTCATCGACTACGTCTCGCACGCCGAGGCCACCGAGGAGTTGGAGCAGAAGCTCGCCGCCCTCGGCGAGGATCAGGTGATCGGCGTCGACGCGGACGTCAGCAAGGTCGCCGATCTGCAGGCGCTGGTCGACGCGGCGGTGAAGAAGTTCGGCCGGGTGGACATCATGGTCAACAACGCCGGCGTGGAGACCAGGACCGGTGTGCTGGACACCACCGAGGCGCAATACGACTTCGTGCTGAACGTGAATCTGAAAAGCGCATTCTTCGGCACCCAGCTCGCCGCGAAACAGATGATCGCGCAGGGCGGCGGCGGCGCGATCATCAACATCAGTTCGGTGCACGAGGACTGGCCGATGCCGGGCAACACCGCCTACTGCCTGTCCAAGGGCGGGGCGCGAATGCTCACCAGGACCGCCGGACAGGAGCTCGGACCCAAGGGCATCAGGATCGTCAACGTCGGTCCTGGCGCGGTGGCCACCCCGATCAACACCTCGACGATGGCCGACCCGGAGAAGATGAAGGTCCTGGACACCGCCATCCCGCTCGGCCGGATGGCGGAGCCGTCCGAGATCGCCAGCGTGGTGGCGTTTCTCGCCAGTGACGGCGGCGCCTACATCAACGGCACCACGGTTTTCGTCGACGGTGGGCTGATGCATTCCAGCCCCGGCCTGTAGTCAGCTCGACAGGCTCGGGCGGTCTCATACATCGCACCGGAACAGCGAGCACAGCCCGGACCTGGTTTCCCAGATCCGGGCTGTGCGCTGTATTGATCAATCGATCGCACCGGTGACATTTCGCGGTGGGTCAATGACCACCGGTCGCCTCGGCCCTGTCCCTGGAGACCGGGGCGACCGAGGCCCCACTCGCTCCCCGGCCGGCGGTTTGACGGTTCCGATCGCCGGGGAGCGAGGGTCTGTGCGGAGCCAGGTGACGTCAGGATGTCGCGGGGCTCGGCCGGCTGAAGACGAACGCCATGACGTAGGACTTGGTGGTCCCGTTGTCGATCTCCGCCGGCAGGCTGGCCAGCTGTTCCCGGGCGGCGGCCGGATCGGCCAGCGCCAGGTACTGGGCCATGTACTCCCCGAACTGTGCGCCGTACCCGCCCGCCGTGGCCTCGGCCAGGTTGGCCTTGATGCGGTCGGCGTCACCGGCCAGGTACGTCGAGTACGACCCCATCGGGATCAGCTGGATACCGAGCATGGCGCCCGGCTCCGGGCTGAACCAGGTCGCGTAGTCCCGCTTGCCGCCCCAGTTCAGCGCGGCGATCTTGTGGGTGAACTCGGGGAACTCGCTCAGGTCCGTGTTCGTCCAGTAGAGCTTCGCCGAGTTGGCCTCGGTGCTCATCATCCAGACCGCCTGGTGGTACAGATCGGTGTTGCCGCGGACCTTGGCCCACATGGCCAGCCCGTTCCAGGCGTTGACCGACTCGCTGGAGGATTCCTGGTTGTTCCCGTCCGCGAAAGGCGAGGAACCGGAGGCCCACGCGTGACCCGAGTACGGATCGAAGTTGCGGTACTGCGGGAAATCGGCGGTCGCCTGGTCCGAGGCGATGTCGGCGGCGAGCAGGTCGACGACCGGGGCGATCTCATCGGCCAGTGCCTTGTCGTTCTCGGCGACAACCGCTGCGGCGTAGAGCATGTAGCCGTAGTGGAAGTGGTGGTCGTTCTCCTCGTCGGAGCCGAAGGAGGCTTCCAGGCCGATGATCGAGGAGATGCCGTCGTCGTAGACGAAGCACTTCGTCGCGGCCGTGTCGCAGCCCTTCGGGTTGAACCACTGCTTCAGCTCGGCGGTCAGGCCGGTCCGCAATGTGGTCGCGACGTCTGTGACATTCAGCTGCTCGGCCAGGGTCATCAGGTTCGCCGCCCGGTACAGCATCTTGCCGCCGAAGTAGGTGTCGGTCGCGGACGCGGCAAAGTCGATCGACGCGGCGTCGGTCTTGATCTGCGCGATGACGGCCTGCTTGTCCTCGTCGGACATCTCGGACACGTCGAGCTGGTCGGAGGGCTCCGCGAGCGGCGCGGTGGTCGTCAGGGACGAGCCCGAATAGGGGTCCATGGCACCGTAGATGCTGGCGTAGCTGCCGCCGCTCTTGGTGCCGCCGTCGACGCTCTGGCCGGCCATCGGCGCGATGGCGGTGTCGCCACCGTTCTCGGTGACGTAGTTCAGGGTGGTCTTCACGGTGTCCCCGTCGACCGAGTGGTCGACGGAGGTGCTGACCACCGGGTCCGCGGCGAGCTTGGCCAGCGAGGCCGACTCCTGCCCGTCGGGTGTGGCGAACAGGGTGATGGTGGACCCCGGCTTCAGGGTGACCTTGCCGCCGGCATCCACGCCGGCGCCGTTGCCCGCGACCAGGCCGTACTCGTGACCGGCCACGGTGGTGGTGAAGAGCCCGTCGGACTTCTGGGCGAAGATCGGCTCGACCGGGATGGTCTGGTCGGTGGCCGCCGTGTAGGTGACGAACGGCGAACCCTGCACCAGGATCACCGATCCGAGCGCGGTGCCGGACGCGTCGCTGTAGGTCGAGGTGACCGACAGTGTGTCGTACGCGGTCACCTGCATCTTCTGCGCCCCGAGCGGAACCTGGATCTGCGGGTTGTTGCCGCCCATGATCGTCTTCTCGGACGCGGTGACCTGCGGCAAACCGATCGCGAACCCGGTGTCGGTGAGCGCGGCGGACAGCGGCATCGGGAACACCGGCTGCGGCTGACCGCCGAAGACCAGCCCGGAGAACCAGCGGTTGGTCGGCGGCACCAGGCCGTCGGCAAGCCGGGTCGGCGCGATCTTGGCGACGTTCTTCTTGGTGATCGCGGCCAGGTCGGCGGAGATCTCCGGCGCGGACGCCGGGTTCGCCACCACGCCGGTGGGTCCTTCGTTCGATGAGGAATCGGCGGAGGTGTTGCTGGTGCAGCCGGCCACCAGGGCGACCCCGGCGATCAGCGTGAGCGGCTTGGCCAGTTTCGACCGGACCTTCGCGCTGCCGGTGCTTGTCGTGGTCACGGTGTCCTCACGATGGGAGGTGTAGGAGTCGGGACTCCCGGAAGAGGTCATTCGGGTCCCTGTCATGCGGCGGCCCCGAACCAGCCGGTGACGGTGGTGGTGATGTCGGTGATGGGTCCGTCGTTGCTGAGGTGGAGGGTGGCCTGGACGGGGGTGCCGACGGCGAACAGGCCGGTGCCGTTGGCCAGGTCGGGGCTGTAGGCCTTGACGATGGTGCGGGCTTCACCGTTCTCGGTGCTCACCTTGATCTGGGAGACCTGGGCGGTGATGTTCTGGTTGTTGGGCAGGGTGACGTCCAGAGTGGCCTGGGCGGGGACGCGGGCGTAGTCCTTGGCGGTGAGCAGGAAGTCGGCTTCGACGTACATGGAGCCGGCCTGCTGGACGGTGGCGATGGTGGAGTTCGCGGGGACGAACGCGCCCTTGGCGTAGGACAGGGTGTCGATCTGGCCAGCGTTGGTGGCGGTGATGACCAGGGTGTTGTCGTTCTTCACTTCGTGGGTGAGGTTGTCCTTGTTGACAAGGCCCTGCGCCAGGTCGCGTTCCAGGGCGGCGGACTGCACCTCGAACAGGGGCTGCCCGGCGGTGACCTGGTCACCGCTGTGCACGTACTGCTCGGTGATGGTGCCGGAGTAGTCGGTGCCGACGGGGTAGTCCTCGGCGACCAGGGAGGCGGACTTGCCCGCGACCTTGCCGTTGGTCGAGTTCAGGTACATGGTCAGGCCGGCGGCCAGGACAACGACCGAGAGCAGCCCGAGTGCGAGGCCGATTCGTTTACGCCAGGTCATGGTGGGGTTTCTCCAGGACTATGCGGGGCCCGCTGGTGCGGGCCCGGGCGGCCGGTCCCGGAGTGAAGTTCGGGACCGGTCCGCGGGGACAGGTGTCAGTTCTGGTGGTGCTGGGATGGTGTCCGGTGGTGCGCGCCGGCCGTCAACCGGCGCCGGGTGCAGCTATCTGGTGGTGCTGTCTGGTGCTGTCTTGCTGATCGGTGCCCGCGGTGGGTCAGCGGGCGCCGACGGGGGTGAGGTCGTCGTAGGTGCGTTCGGCCAGCCCGTTCCCGGCGATCGCGGGTTCGGGGTGGGTGGCGGCCTTCTTCGCGGCCCGCTTGGCGCCGACCGGGGGTTTGCCGCGGGCTTCGCGGCGGTTGTTGCGGGACTCGCGGACCGCGGTGGCCACGAACAACCCGAGGATGACCGTGTTCAACAGGTTCCAGAACAACGCCAACGTGAACGAGGACACGGTGAGCGCCTGCCAGATCCCGACCACGGAGGTGATGGCCAGGAACACGAACGCCATCAACTGGTGGGTGATGAAGTTGAACGGCGAGTTCTTCTTCGTGGTCGACCCGGTGACGTGCCATTTCTGGTCCTTGCCGAGCACGGCGTTGACCAGGGCGCGGCCGTAGATCGGGAACGACGCGGTGGCCAGCATCAGCGTTTCCCACCGGAACGAGCCGATGGTGTACAGCGCGACGACGACCTGCATGAAGTAGAACCCCAGGTAGTACAGTAGCCACTGGCCGAACGACACCCCGGAGTTGATCGGCGCCAGGCCGAAGTAGATCTGCAACGGCGGCACCAGCAGCAACAGCCCGGGAGCGACGCCCATCAGGTAGAACGTGGCGGTGCCGAAGTACTGCAGCCGCTGGTCCAGGGTGAGCTTGAGCTTGCGGGAGAACGCGTTGGACTTGAACAGGATCTCGAACCCGCCGGTGGCCCACCGCAACTGCTGCTTGGTGTAGGCCTCGATGGTGGTCGGGGTGTCCCCGATGGCCAGCACCGTGGAGATGTACACGCTCTTCCAACCCTTTTCGTGCAGCCGCAGGCTGGTCCACACGTCCTCGGACTTCGAGGCGGTGTACATGCCGCCGATCTGCTCGATCGCTGTCCGCCGGAAGATCACGTTGGTGCCCACGCAGAATGCCGCGTTGAACCGGTTCTTCCCCGGCTGGATGAACCGGTAGAACACCGATTGCATGTACCCGGCGCCCCGGGAGATCAGGTTCTGCAAATTGCCGTACGCCTGCGGGGTCTGCACGAACGCGACCTGCGCCTCGGCGAAGAACGGCACCGTCTGATACAGGAAATCGGGGGCCGGCACGAAATCGGCGTCCAGGATCACGAAGAAATCTCCGGACGTCACGCCGAGGGCGTGGTTGATGTTCCCCGCCTTGGCCCCGGCGTTCCCCTCACGCACGACGTACTCCGCACCGAGCCGCGCGGCCAGCGCGCGGACGTCGTCGGACTTCCCGTCGTCGAGCACATACGTGGTGTGCGCACCGTGCATCGCCACCGCCGCGGACACCGTCCGGGCGATGGTGTCCAGGTCCTCCCCGTAGGTGGTGATGTACACATCCACCGCCACCGGCGCATCATGCAAATACATCGGCAGGGCGGTGAAGTCCGACTCGGCGGTCAGGGTCTTCTGCGCCGGTCCGTACAGCCGGGTCTGCGCATTGTGGAACCGGTAGCCCCGAGGGTTGTGCCCCGAGGACAGAATCGTCCACAACGACATCAACGCCTGCACGATGATCACCGACTCCGCGGTCAACACCATCAGATACGGAATCCAGTTACCACGATTGGAAAAATCGAACAGGAACGTCGTGTACAGCAGCACACCGATCGTCGCGACCAACACCAACATCATCAACGAGGGCGAATCACGCGCACCACGACGACGATCATCGGACTCGCGCACATCGATGTCCGGCGCCTGCGGAGCATGCTGGTCAACTCCCCCGGCAGCAACCTGAGAATCAACCGAAGAATCAACCTGAGAATCAACCTGAGAATCGACACGGTCTAGGGACATGGAAAATCGCTCCCCCACAAGAGGGTCAGGGACGGCTCGGGACGAAAGGAAATATCGGGCTCTCCGGATCAGGGCCGGAGGTCTCGGTGATCAGTCCGGGAAGTTCTTGGTGGTCTTCCAGGATCTGATCCGGCGCTCGTCATCGAACGCTCGTGACGTGTCTATCGACCACCGGTGATTCGCAAGACCGTCAATGCTTGCTCTTCTGGGTGGTAGCCCAAGCTTCCTGCATCGATAAAGTAGCGTCAACGTAATCGACTTCACCGCTCCGTTACCGAACGTCATCCCTTTCGGGTGACGGACCGGGTTCACCACCCCTGAACTGGGACGACGACTTCGTTCGTGGACGATCAAGTCTCCGCGCGGGTTCACCCGCATCGCGCCGTGAGGGTGTTCACAGGGCACGGCGGGCAACGCGCTCCACCGTGTGACGTCCGAAGCGCCGCAAGGCCCTGCCCCGCATTTGTGACCTTTGGCCCGATCGTGGCGGACCCCGACCTGGATAGGCTTTGAGTCGCCGGTCGGAGCCGATCGGTACCACGGCGCGGCTCCGCCGAGCGGTGGTTCCCCGGTCGAGAAAGGCCGCACACCCATGGCCCTGCGCAAAGTCGCGATGCTCACCGCCGGGGGCTTCGCCCCCTGTCTGTCCGCCGCGGTCGGCGGGTTGATCGAGCGGTACACCGAACTGGCGCCCGAGGTCGAGATCATCGGATACCGCTACGGATACCAGGGTTTGCTCAAGGGCGACCACTACCCGGTGACCCCCGGCGTTCGGGCGAGGGCCCGGCTGCTGCACCGCTACGGCGGGTCGCCGCTGGGCAACTCGCGCGTCAAACTGACCAACGTCAAGGACCTCGTCAAGCGGGGCCTGGTAGCCGAGGGCGCAGACCCGCTGAAGGTCGCCGCCGACCAGCTGGCCGCCGACGGCATCGACGTGCTGCACACCATCGGCGGCGACGACACCAACATGACCGGCGCCGACCTGGCCGCCTACCTGCATGAACACGGCTACGAGCTGACCGTCGTGGGCCTGCCGAAGACCATCGACAACGACATCGTGCCGGTGAAGCAATCGCTGGGCGCCTGGACAGCCGCCGAGGAGGGCGCCAAGTTCGCGCGCAACGTCGTCGCGGAGCACAACTCGAATCCGCGGATGCTGATCATCCACGAGATCATGGGCCGGAACTGCGGCTGGCTCACCGCGGCCACCGGCGCGGCGTACGACCGCTGGTTGGGCACTGAACGGTGGCTGCCCGAATTCGGGTTGTCCCGCGACGCGTGGAACATGCACGCGATCTACGTCCCGGAGGCGGAGTTCGACCTCGAGGCAGAGTCAGACCGGTTGAAGTCCGTGATGGACACCGTCGGGAACGTCACCATCTTCCTGTCCGAGGGCGCCGGCGTGGACAGCATCGTCGCCGAGATGCAGGCCAGAGGTGCCGATATCCCGCGGGACCCGTTCGGTCACGTCAAACTGAACTCGATCAATCCCGGCGCCTGGTTCGGTGAGCAATTCGCCGCGCGGCTCGGCGCCGAGAAGGTGCTGGTGCAGAAGTCCGGCTACTTCGCGCGGTCCGCTGCACCCGACGAGACCGACCTGCTGCTGATCAAGCAGATGACCGACTACGCGGTTGGTTGCGCGCTGCGCGGCATCTCCGGCGTGGTGGGCAACGACGAGGAGCAGAACGACCAGCTGAGGGCGATCGAGTTCGCCCGGATCGCCGGCGGCAAGAAGTTCGACATCCGCCAGCAGTGGTTCCGGGAGTTGCTGGAGCGCTCAGGTCAACCGGCGCCGGCCGCCGCCCCAGTGCACTAGGTGGCTGGTGTTTTTCGCGGTGTGGCGGTCCCCGGCTTCCATGATCATTCCGGGAGGATGGTCGTGTGATGCTGGGATCTTTGGTGCGGGGTGAGTGGTGACGCTGGGGCTGACCCCGAGGCAGGCTGATCTGTTCCGGTC
>JBBQGJ010000079.1:0-20542 GCA_038322925.1 Mycobacteriales bacterium | reverse complement strand
AAGCTGATCTTGCGAACGGTGAAGGTCTCGCGGATGCCGCCACCCTGCCGGCGGATCACGTGACCGGCGAAGACCTGGATACGAGAACGCGAGCCCTCGATGACCTTGACGTGCACCTTCACCGTGTCGCCGGGACGGAAGTCCGGGATATCGGTCCGCAGCGAGGCGGCGTCCAGGGCGTCCAGGGTGTTCATTTTCGTCATCCTCATCAGTATGTTCAGGGGGCCGCGCTCCTGAGCGCGCCAGAACGGCCGCCGTGACGGCAACCGCTCCAGTCTGCCAGATGCCCCGCCAGATCGGAAAACGGCGACCCCGCGGTGCTCAGCCGTCGACCGCGGGCAGCAGGTCGGGCCGGTTGGCCAGGGTCCTGCGCAGCGACTCCTCGTGCCGGTAGCGGGCGACGGCGCCGTGGTCCCCGCTGGTGAGCACCTCCGGAACGGCGATGCCGCGGTACACCGGCGGCCTGGTGTACGACGGAGCCTCCAGCAAACCCGTGAGCGCCCCGGAGAACGAGTCCTCCCCTGCGGAGTCGGGATTGCCGAGCACCCCAGGGATCAGCCGGGTCACCGCCTCGATCATGACCATGGCCGCGACCTCGCCACCGGCCAGCACGTAATCGCCGATGGACAGCTCGCGCACCGGCATACGGGTGGCCGCGTCGATGATCACCCGCTGGTCGATGCCTTCATAGCGGCCGCAGGCAAAGACCAGCTGACCGTCGGCACCGAGTTCGGTGGCCAATTCGGTGGCCACTGCCTGGTCGAACCGGCGGCCGGCCGGGGTGGGCACGATCAGCGTGGGTGTGTCGACTGACTGCCCGTCCGCTGGGTCACCGCACACCGCATCCAGCGCGCGTCCCCACACGTCGGGCTTCATCACCATCCCGGGCCCGCCGCCGTAGGGCGCGTCGTCGACCGTCCGGTGCCGGTCGGTCGTCCATTCCCGCAGGTCGTGCACGGCCAGTTCGATCACGCCGTCCGCGATCGCCTTGCCCAGCAACGACTCGCGTAGCGGATCGAGGTAACCGGGAAAGACGGTGATCACGCTGATCCGCATCAGCCGAACATCCCGTCCGGCGGATCGACCACCAGCCGGCCGGCTCCCAGGTCGACGACCGGCACGATCGCGGACACGAACGGCACCAGTTCCTCCGACCCGTCGGGCCTGCGCACCGTCAGCACCGGCGCGGCCGGCGGGTGCAGCACGTCCACGACCTCACCGAGTACCGTGCCCGCACCGTCATGCACGGCCAGGCCGACCAGCTGGTGGTCGTAGAACTCGTCGGGATCGTCCGGCACCGGCAGCGTCGAGGCATCCACGGTCAACGCGACCCCACGGAGGGTCTCGGCGGCGTCGCGGTCGGCGAAACCGTCGAAGGCGAGCACCAGCATCCGCCCGGACCGGCGAAACCCGGTGACAGTCAACGGTCCACGGGACGCCGGGTCGGTGGACAGCTGGCTACCGACGGCGAACCGGGCTTCCGGGTCGTCGGTGGACGGCGCGATCGTCACCTCACCGCGCACGCCGTGGGGGCGGCCGATCCGGCCGACCACCACCATCTGCGCGCTGATCGGTTGCCTCAGCGGTCGGTGTCGACGACGTCGACGCGAATGCCGCGGCCGCCGACGGCGCTCATCACCGTGCGCAGCGCGGTCGCGGTGCGGCCGCCCCGGCCGATCACCTTGCCCAGGTCGTCGGGGTGCACCCTGATCTGCAGGGTGCGGCCACGGCGCCCGGTCGACATCTCCACGCTGACCTCGTCATCGTGGTCGACGATGCCCCGGACCAGATGCTCCAGGGCGTCCTCGAGGACGCTCACGACGAGGTCGTGGAGCCGGCGGGCGATTCTGCGGCGGCGGGCGCGGCGGTCGGTTCCGGAGCGGCGGTCAGTTCCGGAGCGGGGGTCGGTTCCGGAGCCGAGGTCGGCTCGGGCGCGGCAGCGGCCTTCCGCTTCGGGGTGGTCGCGGACCGGCCGTCGTCGCCGCCCACGGAGGAGAGCGCGGCCTCGTACAGCGCACGCTTGTCGGCCTTCTCCGGCTGGCCACGCAGCGTGCCCTCTGCGCCGGGTAGGCCCTTGAACTTCTGCCAGTCGCCGGTCACCTTCAGCAGCGAGAGCACCGTCTCGGTCGGCTGGGCGCCGACGCCGAGCCAGTACTGCACCCGGTCGGAGTCGATTTCGATGACGCTGGGCTCGGCCTTCGGGTGGTACTTGCCGATGTTCTCGATGGCACGGCCGCTACGGCGGGTGCGGGCATCGGCGATGACAACGCGGTAGAACGGCTCGCGGATCTTTCCGAAACGAGCGAGCTTGATCTTGACAGCCACGGTGGTGGACTTCTCCTTGCGGTTTGCGGGTGTGCGGCCGCGATATCCGTGTGGGGGCCCGGACTCATGACGCGCCAATGGCGGCCGTACCCGGTGAGAGGGGCCGGGTGACAGCCGTGACCGCCTTATTCTGCCAGACGCCGCTGTCGGGAACTGACCACCGTCATTCAGCACCGGACGAACCGCGCACCACCCGGCCGTGCCGCACCACCGCGACGGGGTGCCGCAACACCTCGGGATCCTCCCCGGGATCCTCGTCGTAGACCACCAGATCCGCGCTCGACCCGGGCTGGTAGGTCGGCAACCCGAGCCACTCCCGCGCGTGGTGCGCGGCGGAGCGAAGCGCCTGCCGCCGGTCCATGATGCGGCCCAGCGCGACCACCTCGTCGACCACCCGGCCGTGCACGATGAAGCCGCCGGAGTCGGTGCCGGCATGAATCGCGACGCCCGCGTCCACCGCGTTGCGGTACGTCGTGTCGCTGCGCGCGTACAGCTCACGTATGTGCCGGGCGTAGCCGGGGAACCGGGCGGCCGCGTCGGCGAACGACGGGAAGTTCGCGATGTTGATCAACGTCGGGACCAGGTGCACCCCGCTCGCCGCCATGGTCTGGATGGTGTCGTCGGTCAGCCCGGTGCCGTGCTCGATGCAGTCGATCCCGGCGGCCAGCAGCCCGGGCAGCGCGTCCTCGCCGAAGACGTGCGCGGTGACCCGCGCGCCCGCACGGTGCGCGACGGCGATCGCCTCGACCAGTACGTCGTCAGGCCACAAGGGAGCCAGATCGCCGATCGACCGTTCGATCCAGTCGCCGACGATCTTGACCCACCGCCCGTCGCCGTAGCCGAGCTGCCGCGCCACCTCGGCGGGCAGGTCGGCCGGGTCGTCCAGGTCCACCCCGAGGTCACGGACATAGCGCTTGGTCACCGCGATGTGCCGGCCGGCACGGATCAGCACCGGCAGGTCGTCGCGGCCGGCCAGTTCGTGGGTGTCCAGCGGCGACCCGCAGTCGCGCAGCGCCAGGGCACCGGTGTGCATCGCGGTGATGGCCTGCTGTTCGGCCTCGTCCATGGTGACGACGCCGTGCGTGGAGTACCCGACATGGCAGTGCGCGTCGACGAACCCGGGCAGCACCCAGCCGGTCAGCTCGATGCCCGGTTCACTGCCCGGTGAGTCCACGAACGCGCCGCCGACGGCCCACAGGTCGATCGGTTCGCCGGTACCAGCGTCGGTGCCCCTGACGTGCAGGCCGCCCACCGTCTACTTCTTCGGGAACTTCAGTTGGGACGGGTCGAAGCCGGGTGGTAGCTGGTCGAGGCCGAATCCGCTGGGCAGCTGACCTGGCTTGCCGCCGGTTGCGCCGCCCATCCCGGCCGGCATGCCACCCATCCCGCCGGGCATCCCGCCCATTCCCGGGAAGCCGGGCATCCCCTTCACCTTCGGCGGCGTCGGACCCTTACCGGAACGTTTCGCCCCCTTCTTAGCGCGACCCTTGGCGGGCTTGCGGTTCGACGGTCGGGTACCCGTCAGACCGAATCGGCCGGCCATCGACGACATCATCTTGCGGGCCTCGAAGAACCTGTCCACCAACGCATTGACCTGCGCGACGGTGGATCCCGAGCCCTTGGCGATGCGCTGCCGGCGGGATGAGTTGATGATCTTCGGGTCGGTCCGCTCGCCCGGCGTCATGGACTGGATGATCGCGGCGGTGCGGTCGATGTCCCGGTCGTCGACTCCTGCAAGCGCCTCCTTCATCTGACCGGCGCCGGGCAGCATGCCGAGGATGCCGCCGATCGGACCCATCTTGCGGATCATCATCATCTGCTGCAGGAAATCATCGAGGGTGAAGTCGTTGCCGGCCATTTTGGCCGCCATCTCCTCCGCCTGGTCGGCCTCGAAGACGTTTTCCGCCTGCTCGATCAGGGTGAGCATGTCGCCCATGCCCAGGATCCGGGAGGCCATCCGGTCCGGGTGGAAGGTGTCGAAATCCGCGAGCTTCTCGCCGGTGGACGCGAACATGATCGGCGCGCCGGTGACCTGTCGCACCGAGAGCGCGGCGCCACCACGGGCGTCGCCGTCGAGCTTGGTCAGCACCACGCCGGTGAACCCGACGCCGCCCGAGAATGCCTCGGCGGTGGCGACCGCATCCTGGCCGATCATCGCGTCGACGACGAACAGGATCTCGTTCGGGTCGACCGCGTCGCGGATGTTGATGGCCTGGTTCATCATCTCGGTGTCCACACCCAGCCGGCCGGCGGTGTCGACGACGACGATGTCGTGCATCCGGACCCGGGCGTGCGAGATACCGTCGCGCGCCACCGCGACCGGATCACCGACGCCGTTGCCCGGTTCCGGCGCGTAGACCTGCACGCCGGCCTGCTCGCCGACCACCTGCAGCTGGGTGACGGCGTTCGGGCGCTGCAGGTCGCAGGCGACCAGCAGCGGGGTGTGCCCCTGCCCCTTGAGCCACAGGCCCAACTTGCCGGCCAGCGTCGTCTTGCCGGAGCCCTGCAGGCCGGCCAGCATGATGACCGTCGGCGGGGTCTTGGCGAAGGTCAGCCGTCTGGTCTCGCCGCCGAGGATCGCGATGAGCTCCTCGTTGACGATCTTGACGACCTGCTGCGCCGGGTTCAGCGCGCCGGAGACCTCCGCCCCGGTGGCGCGTTCCTTGATCCGCGCGATGAAGGCGCGCACCACGGGCAGCGCGACGTCCGCCTCCAGCAGGGCGATGCGGATCTCCCGGCAGGTGGCGTCGATGTCCTGTGGGGACAGTCGGCCCTTGCCGCGCAGGTTGGAGAAGACCGTGGCAAGCCGGTCGGACAGGGTTTCGAACACTGACGGGCCTCACAGGATTTTGGGTGTGCATGGGTCGATCCGGGCCATTGTCCCGCTTCACACCGGCGGTCTGTCCACCACCACCGTATCCAGGGGTCAGGCCAGGATCAGGACAGTGCGTCGCGGACCGCTGCGGCGATCTCCCGCCCCCGGGCAGCGGACAGCGGACAGCCGTCCGCGGACTGCACGTAGAAGACGTCGACGGCCTCGGCGCCAAGGGTGCCCACCCGAGCCGAGATCACACTGATGCCCAGCGTGGTCAGCACGGAGGCAACCGAGTACAACAGGCCGGGGATGTCGTGGGCACGTACCTCCAGCACCGTGGAGCGTTCCGACGCACCGTCGATGACGTGTACCGCCGGCGGGGCCGCCAAACCGCGCCTGGCCGGCGCCGACCGTTTGGCCATCCGGGACGCGATGTCCAGGCTGCCGTCGAGGGCGCGGATGAGGTCCGCCCGCAGGGTATCCGCCGCCGGGGCGTCACCGAACTGCGGGGCAACCGTCCAGGTCTGCAGCGCGGTGCCCTCGATGGTCCGCAGCCCGGCGGCGCGCACCGTCAGCCGATGCAGGGTCAGCACGGCCGCCGACGCCGCCAGCAGGCCCGGCCGATCGGGCGCGGTGATGGTCACCCGCAGCGCGCCGGGGACCTGCTCGATGACGATGCCCACTCCGCCGGCATCGATCAGCTCCCGCTCCACCTGGGTGATCTTCGGCGGTTCCGCTGGTTGCTCACCGGCCAGCGCCCGGCGAGCCCTGGCCACCAGGTGACCGATCTGCCCGGCCTTCCAGGTGGTCCAGGCCGCCGGGCTGGCCGCCCTGGCGTCCGCTTCCGACAGGGCGTGCAGCAACTCCAGGGTGGGCGCGTCACCCGCCGCGTCGACGATCAACGCCACCGTCGCGGGGTCGTCGGGATCGCGGCGGGAGGCGGTGTCGCCGAGCAGCAGGTGGTAGCGGATCAGCTTCGCAATGATCATCACGTCGGCGGCGGGCACCCCCATCCTGGTCAGCCACGGCACCACCAGGTCCGCGCCGAGCGTCGAGTGGTCCCCGTCCAGCCCCTTGCCGATGTCGTGGAAGATCGCCGCCAGCAGCAGCAGATCGGGCCGGGACACCTTGCGCACCAACGAAGATGCGTTCACCGCAGTCTGCATCAGGTGCCGGTCGACGGTGAATTGATGGATCGGTTCCCGCTGCGGCATCGACCGCAACCGCTCCCAGCCCGGCAGCAGGCTGGAGATCAGCCCCGCCTGGTCGAGGTCCTCCCACGCCGCGATCATCGGCTCGCCGGCACCGATCAGGGCCAGGAACGCGTCCAGCGCGATCGGCGGCCATGGCTCGGGCAACGGTGGGCAGCTCTTGGCCAGCCGCACCACGGTGGCCGGCGAGACCGGGAGTCCCGCCTGCGCGGCGGCCGCGGCGGCGCGCACCACCAGGGTGGGATCGGTGGCGGGGTTCACGCCGCGGGCCAGCACGGCTTCGCCTTCCTGCTCCACGATGCCATCGGCCAGCGGGGTGCGCTCCGCGCGGCGGACCAGCCTGCCGCCGACCTCGGTGACCGACCCCTTCGACCCGCTCAGCGCACGATCGACCCGGTGCCAGGTCATGTCGCTGGCGTGGTCGACCGTCCGGGCGATGGCGGCGACGTGCCGAAGCAGCACGTCCCGGTCGTCCAGCCCGAGTTCCTGCGCGACGGCGTCCTGGTCCTGCACCTGCAGCCGGTCGGTGGCCCGGCCGGCCAGGGTCTGCAGCACGTCACGGACGTCCAGCAGCGCCGACCGCGCCTCTTCCAGCCCTTGGTGCGGGCAGTCGGCGACCCAGGAGGCCGCGACGGCGCGCATCACCACCAGGTCGCGCAGCCCACCGCGGGATTCCTTGAGATCGGGGGTGGTCGCGAAGGCCAGGGCACCGGAGCGTTCGGCCCGCTCGTTGCAGCTCTCGCGCAGCGCGCTGAGCCGGTTCTTGGCGTCGGCGCGCCAGTCGGCCAGCACCCGGCGATGCAGGGTGACGGCAAGCTCGGGATCACCGGCGATGTGCCGCAGGTCCAGCATGCCGAGCATGGCGGGCAGGTCGGTCCTGGCGATCTGTCTCGCACCGCCGACCGACCGGACCGAGTGATCGAGCCTGATCTTGGAGTCCCAGATCGGGTACCACATCCGCTCGGCCAGCATGCCGGCGTAGGACGCGGGTGTCTCGGTGGAATGCAACAACACGAGGTCCAGGTCGGAGAACGGCGAGAGCTCCCCCCTGCCGTACCCGCCGACGGCGACCAGCGCCACTCCCCCGACGTTCACCCCAGCTTCCTGGGCAAGTTCTCCAAGCCAACCGTCGGTCAGCCTGGACAGCGCACGGCGCCGAGCCGGACCGGTGATTCCGGTCCGACTCAGCAGCTGTGCCCGCAGTTCAGGGAAACCGCCCGCCGTCCCCACAGGCGTCGTCGGCATGGCCCTACAGGGCTTCCTGACCGCGCTCGCCGGTGCGCACGCGGATCACCGTCTCGACGGGAACGGACCAGACCTTGCCGTCACCGATCTTCCCGGTGCGAGCCGCCCTGACGATCACGTCGCTGACGTCGTCGACGTCCTCGTCGTCCACCAGGACCTCCAGGCGGACCTTCGGAAGCAGCTCCACCGTGTACTCCGCGCCCCGGTAGACCTCGGTGTGACCGCGCTGGCGGCCGTACCCCGATGACTCCGAAACGGTCATGCCCTGCACACCGAATGCCAGCAGCGCTGCCCGCACCTCGTCGAGTTTGAACGGCTTGATGACGGCGATGACAAGCTTCATGCCTTGACCTCCTCGGTCTTCGAATGTGCGCCACTGAGCACGCCGGAGGCGCCGGAGCCGGACGAGGGCTCGAGATCGTAGGCGGCCTCACCGTGGGTGGTGACGTCGACGCCCTCGACCTCGTGCTCCTCGGGAATGCGCCAGCCCATCGTGTACTTCAGCGCCAGACCGATGATGACGGTCATCACCCCGGAGATCAGGATGGCGATGATGGCCACCACCGTCTGGGTCGCGAGCTGGGTCAGACCGCCGCCGTAGAACAGGCCGTTCAGCGCACCGTCGGGGGCCCACGTGTAGGACGTCACGGCGCCGTCGGCGTCGCGGGCCACGTTGGCGAACAAGCCGATCAGCACCGTGCCGACAACGCCGCCGACCAGGTGGACGCCGACCACGTCGAGCGAGTCGTCATAGCCGAAGCGGTACTTCAGTCCGACCGCCAGCGCGCACAGGATGCCGGCGGCCAGGCCGATGAACATGGCGCCGACGATGTCCACCGAACCGGCGGCCGGGGTGATCGCGACCAGACCGGCAACCACGCCGGAGGCAGCACCCAGGCTGGTGGCGTGGTGGTCACGGATGCGTTCCACCAGCAACCAACCCAGGGACGCGATACAGGTGGCGGTCAGTGTGTTGATCCACGCCTGCCCGGCGGTGCCGTCCGCGGCGAACTCCGAGCCGGCGTTGAAGCCGAACCAGCCGAACCACAGCAGGGCAGCGCCCAGCATCACGAACGGCAGGTTGTGCGGCTTCATCGGCTCCTTGGCGAAGCCCCTCCGCTTCCCGATGATGATCGCCAGCATGAAGCCCGCCATACCGGCGTTGATGTGCACGACCGTGCCACCGGCGAAGTCGATCGGGGTGGACAGCCACTCGGCGATCTTGCCGCCGCCGGACAGCGCACCACCGCCCCACACCATGTGCGCGATCGGCGCGTACACCAGGGTGACCCACAGGCCCGAGAAGACCAGCCAGGTCCCGAAACGCGCCCGGTCGGCGATGGCGCCGCTGATCAGCGCCACGGTGATGATCGCGAATGTCGCCTGGTAGCCGACGGCCACCGTGGCCGGCACGCCCGTCGCGGCCATCAGGCTGCCGTCATCGGTCAGGTTGTGCAGCGCGAAGTACTCGAAGGGATCGCCGATGATGCCGGCCACGTTGGTTCCGAAGGTCTCGGAGTAACCCCACAGCATCCAGATGGGTCCGACCACGGCCAGCGCGCCGAAGCTCATCATCATCATGTTCAGCACGGACTTCGAGCGGGTCATGCCGCCGTAGAAGAACGCCAACGCGGGGGTCATCAACAGCACCAGAGATGCCGCAGCCAACATCCAGGCTGTGTTCCCGGGATCCAGTACGAACGGTTCCATCAAAGCCTCCAGGCTCGTCGGATGAGAGCTTTCAGACCGGCGCAGCTGCGTGCGCACAGGCCTGGCCCAGTGACACCCCCAACTTCGCCTGCCAGTGTTTCGACGGGCGCTCCGACCTGTTTCGCAGGTGTGAACTCGGGCCCGAATGCGTTTCCGGCGTGTTTCCTTTTTGTCGACAACACGTGACACCCGATCACATACAGCCACATTGATCATGGGCGTCACCGAGGTGGGTGATGCTCACCAGCACCTTTGGCCTAATCTCGGGCCGGTCAGCCCTTGGCGTCACCCAACAGGGCGTCCACGAATGCCTCTGGCTCGAAAGGAGCCAGATCGTCGGGGCCTTCACCGAGCCCGACCAACTTGACAGGGACGTTCAACGCACGTTGCACGGCCACCACGATGCCGCCCTTGGCGGTGCCGTCCAGCTTGGTCAGCACGATGCCGGTGATGTCCACGACGTCGGCGAACACCGTCGCCTGGACCAACCCGTTCTGTCCGGTGGTGGCGTCCAGCACCAGCAGGACTTCGTCGACCTTCGCTTGCTTCTCTATGACCCGCTTGACCTTGCCCAGCTCGTCCATCAGGCCGGTCTTGGTGTGCAGCCGCCCGGCGGTGTCGATCAGCACGGCGTCCGCGCCGTCGGCGATGCCCCGCTTGACCGCGTCGAAAGCGACCGACGCGGGATCGGTCCCGGAGTCGGCGCGCACCACGACGGCGCCGACCCGCTCCGCCCAGGTCTGCAGCTGGTCGGCGGCCGCGGCGCGGAAGGTGTCGGCCGCGCCGAGCACTACATGCCGGCCCTCGGCGACCAGCACCCTGGCGAGCTTGCCGGTGGTGGTGGTCTTGCCGGTGCCGTTGACGCCCACGATCAGCAGCACGGACGGGCGGCCGTCGTGCGGCAACGCCTTGATCGACCGGTCGGCGGTGGTGCCGACCGCGTCCACCAGCACCCGGCGGAGCAGGGCCCGTGCGCCGGCGGCGTCCGCGACCCCGTGCGCGGCCACCTCGGCCCGCAGCCGCTCGGTGATCTCGGCGGCCGCGCCCGCGCCCAGGTCCGCCAGCAGCAGGGTGTCCTCGATGTCGATCCAGGAATCCTCGTCCAGGGTCGCGGCGCCGAGCAGGCCGAGCAGGCTCTGGCCGAAGACGTTCTGCGAACGGGACAACCGCCCCCGCAGCCGGTTGAGCCGCCCGGCGGTCGGCGCGATCTCCTCGACTTCTTCTACGGCGGGAGCGGGGGCTTCGACGACCGGCTCGGGCTCGGGCTCGGGCTCGGGCTCGGGCTCGGGCTCGGGCTCGGGCTCGGGCTCGGGCTCGGGCTCGGGCTCGGCGATGACCGGCATCGGCGCGGTCTCGGGCTGGATGACCGGCATCGGCGCGGTCTCGGGCTGGATGACCGGGGCGGGAGCGGCGGGTTTGATGACAATCTTGGGCGGTGCCTCCGGGGTGATCGGAGCCTCCGGCAGGGCGACGTCGACGATCCCCCTGCTCACCGAATCCCGCGGGACCGACGCGTCGTCACCGACCCCCGGCTGGCCGTCGACCTCGGTGCGGTCGGCGACCGGGTGCACCGGCGGCTCGGCAACCCTGGTTTCTGCAGGCGCTTCGACCGCAGGCCCTTCGACCGCAGGCTCTTCGACCGGCGGCTCGACGAACGGGTGCTGGACCGCCGGAGTTTCGGTGGGCACCACCGGGAACGGCTTGGTGACCGGCGGCCGTGTCGGGCCAGGTGCGGGGGTGGGTGTGGGCGGCGGTGCGGTGGCGGTACCCGACCCACCCCCACCCGCGGAGAACGAGATGGACCCGCCAGCCTTGTACCCACCCTTGGGCGGCGGTCCCTCGGTGACCGGCTTGGCCTCGGCCGGCGGTGCGGCCTTCAGCGAGATCCGCCGGCGACGGCTCAGCATCAGCCCGACGCCCAGCACGACCGCCAGCACGGCGACAACAGCGATGACTATCCAGATCCAGATCGGCACCGACCAATCCTGACAGATCAGCCGCCGTCGAAAACCCGGTCCACGACCTTCCGGGCGCGGCGGGTCGCCCGCCGGTAGTCGTCGACGAACTCACCGGGATCCCCACCCGCCGGGTAACCCAGCGCGCGGGCCACCGCGGCCAGCTCCCGACCCTGCCGCGGGATCTGGTCGTCCGGCTTGCCGCGCACCAGCATGATCGCGTTGCGGGTCCTGGAGGCGACCAGCCAGCCGTTGCGCAACGCGGCCGCATCCGCTTCGGACAGCAGGCCGGCCTCCATCGCCGCGGCGATGGCCTGCAGGGTGTGCGGCGTGCGCAGGCCGGGAATCTGCGCGGCGTGCTGCAACTGCAGCAGCTGGATGGTCCATTCCACGTCGCCGAGGCCACCGCGGCCAAGCTTGGTGTGGGTGGTCGGATCAGCGCCGCGCGGCATCCGCTCGGTGTCGACCCTGGCCTTGATCCGCCGGATCTCCACGACGTCACGGGTGGATAGGCCGCCCTCCGGGTAGCGGAAGCTGTTCGCGGCTGCCATGAAGTCCGCGCCGAGTTCCTCGTCGCCGGCCACCGGTCGCGCTCGCAGCAGCGCCTGCCGTTCCCAGGGTGCGGCGAACCTCGCCCAATACGTCTTGTAGGACTCCAGGGACCGGACCAAGAGGCCGTTCCGGCCCTCGGGGCGCAGGTTCGCGTCGATCTCCAGCGGCGGGTCCGGGCTCGGCCGGCCGAGTAGCCGGCCCATCAGGTCGGCGACGGCAGCGGCGTCGGCCCTGGCATCCTGCTCGTCCTGCCCGGCTGCGGTCTCCCCGACGAACATCACGTCGGCGTCGGAGGAATATCCGAACTCGGCACCGCCGAGCCGGCCCATCCCGATCACGGCCAGTCGTGCCCGGAAGCCGCCGCGTTCGGCGGTCACCTGTTTCACGGCCGCGTCGTACGCGGCCGTGATGCTGGTCTCGGCGATGCTGGTCAGGCCGCGTGCGATGTTCGTCACGTCGATCAAACCGAGCAGGTCGCCGCACGCCAGCCGCAGCATTTCCTGCCGGCGCGCGGACCGGGCGGCATCCACCGCGTCCCGAGCGTTCGCGGCCCGGCGGGAGCGGGCCAGCAGCGCCGCGGCCACGGTCTCCGGCTCCGGCGCCAGCAGTGCTTCGTCGTCGGTGAGCAACTGCAGCACCTCGGGCGCCCTGGTCAGCAGGTTCGCGATCAGCCGTGACCCGCCCAGCAGGGTGGCCAGCCGCTGCGCCACCGACGCCTCATCGCGGAGCAGCCGTAGGTACCAGGGAGTGTCGGCCAGCGCCTCGGAGACCTGCCGGTAGGAAAGCAGCCCGGCGTCCGGGTCGGGGCTGGAGGAGAAGTAGTCCAGCAGTACCGGCAGCAGGGTGCGCTGGATGGCGGCACGCCGGGAGACGCCGACGGTCAACGCGGCCAGGTGACGCAACGCGGCGTCGGGTTTGGTGAAGCCGAGCGCGGCGAGCCGCGCCCGCGCGGCCTCCGGGGACAGCCGCATTTCGTTCGTGCCCACGGTGCCGACTGCGGCGACCGCGTGCAGCAGCGGCCGGTAGAACAGCTTCTCGTGCAGCCGCCGGACGGTGGCGCCGTGCCTGACCCGTTCGGAGGTGAACACCTCGGCGGCGCTGGCCGCTCCCGACGCGGTGTAGCCGTCGGTCCGCGCCAGCCACTCCATGTCCGAGCGGTCCTCGGGCAGCAGGTGCGTCCGGCGCAGCCGCTGCAGCTGCAACCGGTGTTCGGCGCGGCGCAGGAAGGTGTACGCGGCGGCCATCTCGGCGCCGTCGGTGCGGCCCACGTAACCGCCCCGGATCAGCGAGCGCAGGCCCATCAACGTGCCGGGAAGCCGCAGGTCAGGATCGGTCCGGCCGTGCACCAATTGCAGCAGCTGAACTGCGAACTCCACGTCACGCAACCCGCCTGCGCCGAGCTTGAGTTCCCGGCGCCGCAGGTTCCCGGGAATGTTCTCCTCGACCCGGCGCCGCATGGCCTGCACGTCGTCGACGAACGACTCCCGCCCGGCCGCGTTCCACACCCCGGGGGCGGTGATCTCCACGAATTGCCGCCCGATGTCGGGATCGCCCGCCGCCGGCCGCGCCTTGAGCAGCGCCTGGAACTCCCAGGTCTGCGCCCACCGCTGGTAGTACGACGCGTGACTGGCCGGCGTGCGGACCAACGCACCGGACTTGCCCTCCGGGCGGAGCGCGGCGTCGACCTCCCACGCGGCCGAGCCGCAGATCCGCATCACCCCGGTGGCCAGCCGGGTGGCGGTGGACAGCATCTGGGTTTCGTCCCTGTCAGCTGGGACGTCGGGTGGGCCGTCGGGTGGGCCCTCGCCGGCCGGCGGGTGATCGGCGGCGAAGATCACGTCCACGTCGGAGAGGTAGTTGAGCTCCTTCGCTCCGCACTTGCCCATCGCGATGATGGCCAGCCGGGCCGGCGTGGCGTCCGCCGGCAGTTCGGCGGCGGCGACCGAGAGGCCGGTCTGCAGGGTGATGTCGGCCAGCGCGGTCAGCGCCTGACAGACGGCCGGTAGCGCGGTCGTCGGCAGGGATGGTTCCACCGCAGGCGCGAGGTCGTGAGCGGCGATCACCAGCAACTGCGAGCGGTAGGCCCTCCTCAGTGCGGCGATGGCCTTTCCGCCGGTGATGGTGGCCCGACCACCCTCCGTCCCCGTGCACAGCGGGAGCTCAGGGTCAAGGCCGACGGCCTCGGCCAGCACCCTGCGCATCTCCGAGGCGGCAATCAGCTCCTCGGGCGGCGCTTCCGGCAGCAGCAGCAGCCAGTCGTTCGGGAAGGCGGCCAGGTGCTCGGAGAGCACGGTGGATCCGCCGAGCACGCCGATCAACCGGCCGCGGAAGCGCGGCTGAGAGCGCAGCGCGTCCAGCAGGTCGACGTTGGTCCGACCAGGGCACTCCTCGATGAGCCTGGCCAGACCCTGCACCGCGTACTCCGGGCGGCCCGATCGGGCGATGGCGGCGAGGATGTCCTCGCTCCCGGCAGTGGGCCCGGCGTCGGTGAACAGCCCGATCGCCGCGAGGTCGTTGCGCACCCGGTCGGTGGTGGGCAGCCCGTACCGGGCCGGGGTGCGGGCGGCGGGCCTGGTCACGTCTCGCTCGTGACAATGGGTAGCCGGACGCCGCGGGCCGCCGGTCCGGACGCTGTGCGGTCGGCGGCTGTGCGGTCGGCGGCTGCCCGCTCCGCGGCTGCCCGGTCGGCGGCGAACCCGACGAACCGGTGCGCGAACTCCTGCCAGACGAAGCCCATCGTCTCCTCGGCGTCGTCCAGCATCGGACCCAGTCTGGCGGTGACGGGGACGCCCGCGTCCCGTGCCCACCCGCGGACGTGCTCGGCGGTCGGCTCGATGTGGAACTGCAGCCCCCAGGCCGCCGCGCCGACCCGAAACGCCTGATGCGGGTAGCCCATCGCGGACAGCAACAGCACGGCCCGCGGCGGCAGCACGGAGATGACGTCCCCGTGGTAGTGCATGACGTCCGGGGTCATCGGCAGCTCGTCGAACAGCGGATCGTCGTGGGCCGCATCGCGTTTCGCCGTCAGGTAGGCGCCGATCTCCGGTCCGTCCGCGCCGCGTTCGACCCGCCCGCCGGTGGCCGCGGCCAGCAGTTGGGCGCCCAGGCAGATGCCCACGGTCGGCGTGCCGCTGGCGACGGCCGCCGAGAGCAACGTCCGTGTCGCGGGCAGCCAGGGCGCGGCCTCGTCGTCGTGGGCGCTCATCTCCCCGCCGAGGCTGATCAAGGCGTCGAAGTCGGCCATCTCTGTCGGATCTGTCGGAGTTTTCGAGAGTGCGGGGATGGGGTCGCCGGCGTACGGGCGCAGCACGGTCAGCACGGCGCCGGCCTCGACGAGCCAGTCGGCGAGGCGCATCAGCGGATCGGTGGGATCGTGCTCGAGCACCACGATCCTGACCGGGGGCACCGGGGGCGGCGTCACGGGCCCAGCTCCAC
Organism: Mycobacteriales bacterium; assembly: GCA_038322925.1. Lineage (GTDB taxonomy): Bacteria > Actinomycetota > Actinomycetes > Mycobacteriales > Nakamurellaceae > Nakamurella. The sequence continues at coordinate 5,294 of JBBQGJ010000079.1, read as the reverse complement.
GATCACCGGCGCGTGATCGGACGCCCCTTTGCCCTTGCGTTCCTGCCGGTCGATGGACGCGCCGATGACCCTGGCGGCCAGCGCCGGGCTGGCCAGCGCGAAGTCGATGCGCATGCCGCGCCGCTTCTGGAAGCTCAGCTGCTTGTAGTCCCAGTAGGTGTACACGCCCGGTCCGGGCAGGTGCGGGCGGACCACGTCGGCAAATCCCGCCGCGACGAGGTCACCGAACGCCTCACGCTCCGGCGGCGTCACATGGGTCTGACCGCGGAAGAAGTCGACGTCCCAGATGTCGTCGTCCGTGGGCGCGATGTTGAAGTCGCCGCAGAACGCGAGCTGCAGCCGCGGGTCGTCGGCGAGCGCCTTGGCGCCGTAGTCGCGGACCGCGTCCAGCCAGGCGAGCTTGTAGAAATAATGCGGATCGCCGATGGCTCGCCCGTTGGGGATGTACAGGCTCCACACCCGTACCCCCGCGCACACCCCGCTGATCGCCCTGGCCTCGGTGACCGCTGGGTCGCCGAACGGCGGCAATCCCGGAATGCCGATATGGACGTCGTCCAGGCCGACCCGGGACAGCACCGCCACCCCGTTCCACTGCGAGGTGCCGTGGTGCGCCACCAGATAACCGATGGCGGCCAACGCCTCCGACGGGAAGCGCTCGTCGTCGATTTTGGTCTCCTGAATGGCCAGCACGTCGACGTCGCTGCGGGGCAACCAGTCGATGAGCCGGTCCAGGCGGGAGCGGATCGAGTTGATGTTCCAGGTGGCAATTCGCATCGGATCAGCCAAGGACGGGAGCGGGCGGAGGGGTGGGGACGAAGAACGGCACGGTCCATTCCGGCCTGGAGTCGCCGTCGATCCGGGCGCGCCAGACCAGGACCTGGCCGGGGGGAAGCGGCAGCCCGGTGTTGAAGTAGAGCACCACATGGGTGCGGGTGGGCAGGGCGCGACGGGGGACCCCGCTGCCGCGGAAGTTCGGCTCCTCGATCTGCAGGGTCTGCCCGAATCGCATCATCCTGGATCCGGGTGGTGCCGCTGGGTCGGTCAGCTCCACCGGGTTGCCCGCCTGGTCCTCCAGGACAACCTCGAACACGTACTGCTCGTTGAAGAGTTCCGGTGGAAACGCCAGGCCGACCACGACCGCGAACGCCGCAGACACCCCGGTGGTGTGGTTGCGGCCGATGATCTGCAGGCCGCCGCCGACCATCTGCAGCTTGCCGAGCTGATCTGCGACGGCGAAGTCTGCCAGTATCAACGACACCGACGCCTGTTCGAAGACTTCGCTCATGGTCCCGATCCTCCCAGACCCGGCGCAGGGCTGCGGACCGCAGGCTCCCTGTCCGCCGCAGTTCCCGCCGCAGTTCCCGCCGCAGGTTCGCGATCACCGGAAGTCCCGGGATGGCGTGGCCACCACCATGTTCACCGCGGCGATCCGATCGGCGACGACGGAAATCGCCCCGCCTGCTCGTTCGACCACTCCGCGGATCAGCAAGGAGGGTGACCCGCGGGCAACCCTGCGGTACCGGGACCACAGCCCGACCGAACAGATGACGTTGATCATCCCGCTCTCGTCCTCGAGGTTGATGAAGATGACCCCTGAGGCGGTGGCCGGGCGCTGCCGGTGGGTGACCATCCCGGCGACCAGCACCCGGTTTCCGTGCTCGACCTGATGCAGATCGGCGGCGGTGCGCACCCCCCAGCGCTCCAGCGTCTCGCGGGAGAACTCGGTGGGGTAGGCCTCGGGCGAGATCCCGGTCGCCCAGATGTCCGCGACGGTCAACTCGATGTCGCTCATCCCTGGCAGAGCCGGGGCGTCCAATCCCACGGTGGTGCCGTCGAGCGTCCCGGCCCGCTCACCCGCGGCAGCACCGGCCGCCCACAAAGCCCGGCGCCGGTCCCGGCCGAGAATCTCGATCGACCGACCGTTCTCCCGCGGGACGGTCAGCACGTCCAGCGCACCCGAGGTGGCCAGCGCCTCGGCCTGTGCGGTGGTCAGGGTGACCGCCCTGGTCAGTTCGTCGAGCGTGACGTACCCGTCGACCGGCCTGGCGGCGACGATCTTCTCCGCGATCTCGGTACCGAGGGTGCGGATGCCGGCCAGGCCGAGCCGGACGGCAGGTTTGTGGGTGCTCGGGCGGTTGGGATAGGGGCTGGGATCAGGGCTGCCGGGACCCGGTTCGAGGCCGGCCTCCACCCCGGAGATGTTGATGTCCGGTCGGCGCACCGTCACGCCGTGCCGACGGGCATCGGCCACCAGCGACTGCGGGGAATAGAACCCCATCGGCTGCGCGCGGAGCAGCGCGGCACAAAAGGCGGCCGGATGGTGGAGTTTCAGCCAGGAGGAATAGAAGACCAGCGCGGCGAAGGACAGCGCATGGGATTCGGCGAACCCGAAATTGGCGAAGGCCAGTAGTCTTTCGTAGATCCGGTCGGCCGAATCACCGGTGATGCCGTGCAGGGTGGCCATGCCGTCGTACAGCCTGGCCTTGAGCTTTTCCATCTTGACCGTCGACCGTTTCGCGCCCATCGCCCGGCGCAGCTGATCGGCCTCGCCCGCGTCGAATCCGGCGACGTCCACGGCCAGTTGCATCAACTGCTCCTGGAACAGCGGGATCCCCAGGGTTTTGGACAACGACCGCTTCATCACCGGGTGGTCGTAGGTGACGGGCTCCATCCCGTTGCGGCGCCGGATGTACGGGTGCACCGAACCGCCCTGGATCGGTCCCGGCCGGATCAGCGCCACCTCGACCACAAGGTCGTAGAACGTCCGCGGCTTCAACCGCGGCAGGGTGGCCATCTGCGCCCGGGATTCCACCTGGAACACCCCCACCGAATCCGCGCGTTGCAGCATCTCGTAGACCGCTGGTTCCTCCAGGTCAAGTGCGGCGAAGTCGACCTCGATCCCCTCATGGTCGCGCACCAGGTCGACCGCGTAGTGCAGGGCGGAGAGCATGCCCAATCCGAGCAGGTCGAACTTCACCAGACCCATGGCCGCACAGTCGTCCTTGTCCCATTGCAGCACCGACCGCTTCTCCATCCGCCCCCACTCGACGGGACAGACCTGGGCAACCGGGCGATCACAGATCACCATTCCACCGGAATGAATTCCCAGATGCCGGGGGAAATCCTGGATCTGCCCGGCCAATTCCAGCACGTCGCCCGGGATGGCATGCTCCATCTGCCCGGTCCCGGCGCTGGCCGCTTCCACCTGCGCGGCCAGTGGAGCCCAGCCGTCCAGTTGTTTGGAATAGGCGTCCTGCTGGCCAGGCGAATGACCGAGCGCCTTGGCCATGTCCCGTACTGCCATCCGCGGTCGAAAGGTGTTGACGTTGGCCACTTGTGCCGCGTAGTCACGGCCGTACTTGTCGTAGACGTACTGGATGACCTCTTCCCGGCGGTCGGATTCGATGTCGATGTCGATGTCCGGTGGTCCGTCGCGCTCCGGCGCCAGAAAACGCTCGAACAATAGCTGGTACCGCACTGCGTCGACCGCGGTGATACCGAGGGCATAACATACCGCGGAGTTCGCGGCCGATCCCCTGCCCTGGCAGAGGATGTGGTGGTCACGGCAGAAGGCGACGATGTCATGGACGATCAGGAAATAGCCGGGGAAATTCAGCGTGGCGATGATCGTCAATTCCTTCTCGATCTGCGCGTAGGCGTCCGGTTTCTCCTGCGGGGAACCGTATCGCCGGGCAGCGCCGATCATGGTGAGCTGACGAAGGTGGGAATTCTCGTCGTGTCCCGGCGGAACGTCGTAGGGCGGCAGTTGCGGAGCAACCAGATGCAGGTCGAACGAGCATTCCTGGCCAAGCGCGGCGGCGGTCGGTACCGCGGAGGGATAACGGGCGAACAGCGCCGCCATTTCCGCGCCGGATCGCAGGTACGCCCCCGGCCCCGGCGGCAGGTAGGGGTCGGCCTCGTCCAGGCTGCGCCGTCCACGGACGGCCGCCATGGCCGCACCCAGCCGGCTGGCCCGCGGGGTGGCGTAGTGCGCACCGGTGGTGGCCACCACCGGCAGTCCGAGTCCGGCGGCCAGGTCGGCCAGCGCGTCGTTGTCCTCGTCGTCGGTGGGCAGCAGTTGGGTGGTGAGCTCGACCACCACGTTGTGCCGGCCGAACCGATCCGTCAACGCGACGATCTCGGTGCTGGCCAGGTCGGGGCCGCCAGTGGTCAGCGCCCGCCGCACCCTGCCTTTGCGGCACCCGGTGAGGATCAGCCAGTTGTCCTGCGCTGCCTCGGCGAGGTCGTCGAGGTCGTAGACAGGGCGGCCCTTCTCGCCACCGGTGAGTTGAGCAAGGCTGATCTGTTGGGACAACCGCTGGTATCCCGGCTGGCCGCGGGCCAGCACCAGCAGGTGATCACCCACCGGATCCGCAATTCCCATCTGCGGCTCGGGGAGGCCAAGGGACAGTTCAGCGCCGTACATGGTCCGTAACGGGGTGTCGGCTGCAGCTTCGGCGAACCGGACGATGCCGTACAGGCCGTCGTGATCGGTGATGGCCAGCGCCTGAAGTCCCAGCCGGAGTGCCTCTGCGACAAGGTGTTCCGGTGTCGACGCGCCGTCCAGGAAGCTGAACGCGGAGTGGCAGTGCAACTCTGCATAGGGAACCGCCCTGCAATGTTCAGCTGCCGCGGGACGTGCTGTTCGCGGGTCCGGAGGCCGGGGGTCCGGAGGCCGGGGGTCCGGACGGGCGTGATCAAGAGGGCGCAACGGGCCGAGTGTTCCGCGGCCGGGTTTCGGCGGCCTGCCGGACAGCGCACGTTCCAATTCGGACCAGGGCACATTGGGGTTGGACCAGCCCATCAGTCGTACACCCCCTCGAGCTGCCAGCCGTCTGCACCGAACCGCATCAGCATCGCGACCCCCGCGTCGGTGACGACCTGCAGACGAGACAGGTACCGGGTGGGTGTGTCGTTCGCCCACCATCGTTCGTCCAGAACCCATGGCCCTGCCCACGCATCGATGTGCTGACGCCCGCCCTGCTGGTCGACCCAGGCGGGCGAGCCGGTCAGCAGGCCACGCCCGGTGAACAGCACCGGGCGTCCTGCTGCGTCGAGAACAGTGACGTTCTCCGGATCAGAGGTGGCAAGTCGGGTCGGCGACGGCGCGGGAAGCGCCCCTGGCCAGGGTGCTGACGGATCCCGATGAGCGGTATTCTCCTCTCCCCAAGGCACCAGGGTGATCCAGACCGCGGGACCACGACCACCGGAAAGTACCGGTGTGTCTACCGATTCCGGCCCCAGCAATCCCTGAACCCTGGCGAACGCCCACCCTGCGCGTTGATCGTCCTGGC
>JBBQGJ010000078.1:0-20552 GCA_038322925.1 Mycobacteriales bacterium | reverse complement strand
TCCCTGTAGGACGTCGACTTGTGTTCGGTGGCGTACCGGGCTTGCCGGGTGGCCAGGGTGCGGTTCCAGACGACGCGGACGCACCCGAATGTGCGGTTCAACACCGCCGCCTGTTCGGGGTCCGGGTAGGCCCGAACCTTGTACGCCGACTTCACCCCTACAGCTTGCAGGAGGCACCCGACATGAGTAACGCCATTCCTCCCCGCCGTGAACGATCGGGCATCCTGGCGCTTACCCGGTGAAGCAACCTTCAGCCAGACCGATCTGGACTCAGCCTGCTGACCTGCGGGTCCGCCACTCGGACGTGTCCGTCACGCTGAGCCCGAGGACCGCCAGATGACCTCCGAGCGGTTCATGACACTTCCGGACGTGGCGGAAATTTTGAACATTTCGGCAAGTCAGACTTATGCCTTGGTGCGCAGTGGCGACTTGAAGGGCATCCAGATCGGTGGCCGAAATCAATGGCGGGTGGAGCGGATCAAGTTGGAGGAGTTCATCGAGGAGGCGTACCGGCGGACCGCGCAGCAGCTAGATCAGCTACCGGAGGATCCTCCCGCAGAGTAGCTCACCTTCTGGGCAAACTGGTTGTCGCCAAACCCCTGTCGGCCCGGTCGCAACTTCTGCACCATCACCGGTTGGGGATGCTGCACAAGCAGCGCGCCCCGGAGCTGCTCCGCACGCCGCGGCCACAGCATCCGAAACGCAACGTCGGGGGTGACCCACCGGCATAGCTGAACGCCACCGCAAGCAGCTACCCGACCTGTCACATGTCGAGCCAGGAACACCAATTCTCTCGGGCTAGGCGGAGTGGGTACCGCGAACACCCCTACCGCGCAGCTACTTTCACAGCCCGACGCGTGCGCGACAGGTGTCGTCGACGACGCCGAAAGAAGATGAACTGGGCGGGTCTTTCCGGCCTGCTGGCGTCGGTGATGCCGCTGCCGGTCAGGGCGTTGCTGATCAGCTCACGGACGGCGGGTCCGGCGATGGGCCGGTCCTCGCCGCCGAAGTGGCGTTGGAACAGCAGCCGCATCGGGGGGTTCCAGACCCGTTCGTGGTAGTCGTAGGCCGCGACCAGTGGGAGGGTGCTGATCAGGCGCGGTGGTCAGTCCGGCTGGTCGACGGTGATCACGACATTTCCCACCTTCTGCCCGGTCTCGACGTACCGGTATGCCTCGACGATTTCCGCCAGCGGGTAGCTGCGGTCGATGACCGGTCGGAACTGCCCGGACTCCATCAGGTCCTTGAACTCGTTCATCATCGCCCGGTCGTGCCGCGGGAAGCCGGACAAGACCGACCTGCCGGGAAGTAGCGGGGTGACGAGCGCCAGGAACGGGTTCTGGCCGCCCGGACCCAGGTCCGTGGACAGGTACACCCCGTGCGGTGTCAACAGCCGCCGGCACCGGCCAAACGAGCTCTTCCCGACCGCGTCGAACACCACGTCATACGTCTGGTCGTCCTGCGTGAAGTCGGTCGCCATGCGGTCGATGACGCGTTCGGCTCCCAGCCTCTGCACGAGTTCGATGTGCGCGGTGTCGCAGACCGCGGTCACGTGGACCCCGCGGCTCGCCAGCAGCTGGACGGCCGCGGAGCCGATGGCCCCGGTCGCGCCGATGACGAGGACACGCTGCCCGGCGCTGATCTTCGCCTTCCTGATGTATGCGAGCGCGTAGTGGGAACCCTCCGTGGCCGGGGCGGCCTGCGCGTAGGTCAGGTTCGCCGGGATCCGGGCCAGCGAGGCATCCTCGCGGATGGTCAGGTACTGGGCGTGGGCGCCGCAGACGGTGTCGTCGTATCCGAACACCCGGTCACCGACGGCGAAGGACGTGACGGCGGAACCGGTGGCCTCGACCTGGCCGGCGAACTCGTTACCGAGGATCGTCACCCGTGGCCGCACCAGCCCGGTGACGACCCGCATGAAGAACGGCTTCGCGGACCGGGTACCGCAGTCCGTGCGGTTCACGGTCGTCGCGTGGACCTTGACGAGCACCTCGTTGTCCTTGGCGACCGGCGTGGGCACGTCCATCACACGCACAACGTCCGGCGGGCCGTACCGGGTGTGCACCGCGGCCTCCACACGTGGCACGGTAGCAGGCCGGGTAACCGCGCAGCCACGGGTCACCGCGGGTCTGGGCGCGGTCCCCGAGCGGCGGCGAGTTGCTCGACCCCTGCGATTGCCAGCACCAACTTCCTCACATGCGGCGGCGGGCGGAACGCCCGACTGGTCGACGCTTGAGACGGGCGGCGCGAGCATCGCGGAGTCGATGCCCGACGTTTGCGGTTGACGGTGGTGTCAGCGATGAGCCGGACCCGGTAGCGGTGACCTACGAGGCCGGCCCGACGGGGTCCGGATCAGGTGTGTGGTTGCCGCGCCGTCGAAACTTCACCGGCCATCGGGAGATCAGTTGAAAGCCAATCTGTTTGACCGACTACCGCACCGGATTCTCGGTTTGAACCCCGGTGCGGCGGGTGGCGTGGCAGTGTCGCGTTTCTAGCAGACGGTCGCGAACATCAAGGACGACGCCGATGGGCCGGGGGGCAACACGCGATCGGGGAACACCCACAGGGCCGAGGAAGATCTGCACCGGTCGTCATGATGGAGGGACCCGCGGGAACCTTGTCTTCCCCCCTGCCGTGGCTTGGCGTCGGCCTCCGAACTGATAGCGGGTGACAATGAGTCAAGCTTAGGTGTACTACGTACACCCACTGCTGAATGGTAGAGTGTACTGCGTATACTTGTCAAGAGGATATCGGCCATCGGGCTGAGACCTGAAAGGTGGTTCGGATGGCTCAGCAGACGACAGCGATGCGTCGGGTCCCGCTCAACAGAGACCGGGTGCTGCGCGCCGCGGTCGAGCTGGCCGACGAGGCGGGGATCGATGCCCTGAACATGCGCAATCTCGCCCAGCGGTTGGGCGTAGTGCCGATGGCGCCGTACAAACACGTGGCCAACAAGGAAGAGCTACTGGACGGCATGGTCGATGTCGTGGTCGGGGAGATCGATCCCCCGCTAGTAGGCGGCACCGACTGGAAGATCGCGGTCCGGCAGCGGATCCTCTCGGCGCGGCGGGTGCTGCTGCGGCACCGGTGGGCGCGTCGGGTGATGGAGTCGCGGACCACGCTGACACCGGTCGTGCTGGAATACATGGACTCGACGAGCGGGATGTTCCGGGCCGGCGGCTTCTCCGTCGATCTCACCCATCACGTGTTACACGCCCTGGGCAGCCGCATGTGGGGGTTCACCCAGGAACTGTTCGACGCCTCGGCAAGCTCCGACCCGGACGAGGCCCCAAACCGCGACCCGGACATCCAGGCGGTCGCGGCCAACGAGATGGCAGGCAGGTACCCGTACCTCACGGAGATCGCGATGGCGGCCGCCCACGACCAGGACTCGGTCGTTGGTCCGGGGTGCGACGACCAGTTCGAGTTCGAGTTCGCGGTGGATCTCCTGCTCGACGGATTCGAACGACTCCACCAACAGGGGTGGAGTTCCACGACCCACCAATCACCTGCGCTGATGGTGAGGTAATGCCGGATCTCGACGTCCGCTCATCGACATGCCAGCGCGCTGGCAGTCCAGACCCGAGACGCCGGCCGGGCACCGAGTTCGACAGCGTGTTCGGGACCGAAACGATCGAACGGTTCCTGCACTCCTCGTTCGACGAGTCTGTTTTGCGGGCCACCGTGGTCAAGTTTCCACCATTGACGGCGGGAGCGGTTCGCCCGGGCGTGGCTCGCGTCGGCCAAGTGCAAGAGGGCCGGCACGACGACGGCAAACGCACCGTGCTGCGCCTGTCGCGGGCTGGTCGGAACTCGGCGGACGCGTGTTCGTCCGAGCTCCGGTTCCAGCAGGTCCACGTAACCCCCGGGGGACGATCGGGTGGACATCACGGCGCGGTCAGCCCGTCGGGACCGAATCTTTGGGAGTGGGCACGGATTGAAGGGGTGAGTGACTGAATCCTTTGACGATCAGCCACACTGCGAGCACCATCTCCTGCACAAAAATGGGAAGGATCAGAAGCTTGTAGTCAGTCACGTCACTGTCGCTGAACAACGCCAGCAGACAAGCGGTCATCATCACGATCGCCGCACCGATACCCCAACCGGAGAGCCACCGAGGCACGAGTCGTGATTGATAGAACACGGCGTAGTACATCAAGACACCCAAGCTGAAGGCGAAAACCGCGACCAGAGTGGCGTGTTCACGCATACTCAGCAGCGAGTCCCCCACAGCTTGAAGCGAGGCACGATCGGCCGCATGTCCGGCGGTGACCTGCTGGCCGACCGTCAGAACCCCCAACAGGCCCACGACCGCCACCACGTACATGACCGCCTCCATGGCCCTGAAGACAACCGACCCAAGAGCCAGACCCGCATTCGCCTTCTTCAGGACCGAGTACAACGAGACGGCGATACCCACGCTTGTCGCTGCGGCAACCAGATAGAGCAGCGCCCCGCCCGCGACCTGCAGCGGATAGGTCGCGGCGGCGCCCAGGTAGTCCGCGTCGGTCAGGACCGGATCCACCAGCTGGGCCGCCGCGAGCGCCGCGACGGTCGCACCGATGAACAGCACCCCTGTGGTGATCGAGGTTCTTCGAGTTGAGTTCATGACAAAGTCCCTTCTTGGACATTGATTGATGAGCAGGAAGCCGCTCGCGGCGCGGGCGGCTACTGACACGGCGGGTGTCACCACTCGCCGTGCAGAGCGATCAACACAGCAACCCCTTCCCGGGGCCGCGCTTCCTCAACTCAGGCAGCCGCAACGGTTGACATATCGAGTGTCCCCCGGGGGATCAGCTCGAATGCGGTCGTTTCCGAAGATCGCCTGAACCATGTCGTGAACCGGGGAAGTCGTTGGGATCGTGCGCTTCTCACACAGTGATGACAACCTTTCCACGGGCGTGTCCCTCCCCTAAATAGCCAATAGCCTCGGGGACCCGGCTCAGCGGGAACGTCCGATCGATGACCGGAATAACCTTTCCGGAATCCAGGAGCTCCCTCAGGGTGAGCAGGTCAGCCTGGTTCGGCGCCCTCGGTGACGTGGCCGATCCTCTGCGACACGAACACCGACAGGAGAGGCGCCCTAATCAGGATTACTCCCATGCCTGGACTCGCAACGACCGCACGTCTTGGTGAGTTCATCCGGATTCCTTCTGGTCAATGGTCTGGGTGTACGACGTACACCTGATGTGTCAGAACGTTAGGTGTACACCGTCCACTTGTCAAGAGGAGATATCGGTCAGCGCCAGTTTCACAAACGCCCGTGCGGCGACCGATCCGGTCTCCGCGGCTCCGGCCAGGGATGAGGAGGCACCCGAACACCAGAATGTAGGTGTCGGCGATTCGCAGCAGGTCCGTGGAGTTCGGATTCAGGTCGCTGCCGGACAGCTTCGGCGAAGCCAGGTTGATCGCAAGCAACCATCGCGACCGCAACACGACGCGACGACATCAGCGCGAGCATCGCCGGCGACGGCCCGGCCCGGCCTAGAACCAGTGCCGCACTCAAGCCGGCCACTCCGCCGCCGGCCACCACCACGTCATAGCTTGGAGTTACTGCTCCCACTCGTGCAGGCTTACGGTGTGCCGTTTGATGATCTGGTCGGCGCTCCGGTGGTCGGCGCTCCCCGCATCCGGCTGAAGCCTCAACGGGTCAAGGGGCGCGCCGTCATCCCGTCATCCCGTCATCCCGTTGACCCGTCGGCCCGGCGGTGTGCAGGCATGGAAGATCGTGATCCCGACCTCGAAGATCAAGCCGGAACCAAAGACACACGAAGGCCACGAATGGCTATGCGTCCTGTCCGGTCGCATGAGACTGGTCCTGGGAGACCACGATCTGGTCCTTGGTCCCGGTGAAGTGGCCGAGTTCGACACCCAGGTGCCGCACTGGTTCGGCAGCACCGGTGACCAGCCCGTCGAAGTGCTGAGCCTGTTCGGACGACAAGGCGAACAGATGCACGTCCGCGCGAAATCCAGTGAGATGAGCGCCGGGTACCGCAAGCAACCCCGATCCGAAGGGGGTTCGCATCGTCGAGATGATCACGAACTGTCAGCCGGACAGTAACTCGCAGCCGGGCCGACGCGCTGGCTCTGGACGGCAACGGCCCTGACGGGCGCCTCCATCTCGCCGGCGTGAAGCTCGTTGCGGTGCCGGTCGTTTCCAGGCAAGGACGGCGGTGAACTGCCCTGACTCCGACGGCTGGGTCATGGCTTGGACATGGGCGCTGCCCGTTTCCTGGCACGATGCCCCTATCTGTCCGTATCGGCGGCCACCAACTGCATGGCGGCGGCCCGTGACACTGATCCTGGAGGTGGCGATGGTCGGCGCTTTGCTCGACACCAAGGTCCACCTCCCCAAGCGGCGGCGCGGTTGGGTAGCCCGTCCGCGACTGAGCGAGCGGCTCGGCGGTGCTGTGGACGCGGCGCTGACGCCTGTGTCGGCACCTCCCGGGTTCGGTAAGACGACATTGCTCGCGGACTGGCTGGCGGTCCCGACGGCCGGCGGACGCACCGTGGCGTGGCTGTCGCTCGACCACCGCGACAACGACACCGCAGTCTTCTGACCGCGGTACGCAGTGCGGCGATCAGGTAGGTCCAACGGAGACCACCATCAGGCAGGCGACCGGACTGCTGGGGCGCCTCCTGCGTGCCGGTGAGACCGGAGCAAGGACCGGCAGCGTCATCGAAATCCTTGTGCTGCAAGCACTTGCCCACCAACTACAAGAGGACATCCCCGCAGCGCTGGCATCGCTGCACCGTGCGCTCGGGCTCGCGGAACCCGAAGGCTATGTCCGGATCTTCGTCAACGAAGGACCAGCAATGGCCTCTCTGCTCGGCGCGGTCGCGAAACACGGAATGCACCCTGGCTACGCCCGTCGACTCCTCCAGGCCGCAGAACCGACGGAGCACCGGACCGCGCACAGCCTGCCCGGCGATCAGGGTTTGATCGCACCGCTCAGCGACCGCGAGTTGGACGTGCTGCGGCTGCTCGGCAGGGCACAGGAACTCCACCTGCTGTAGCAAACCGGCGACAACCCACTACGGCTGGCCGATCGCTGAGTCACCCGCCAAGGGTCACTTCCGAAACGCCGCGGACGGGCAAACCTCACCTCTCACCACGTGCCGAACAGACACCTCACCACATGAATCACCACACCTGGTGATGCCGGCTCACCACATCTGCTTCTACCTTTCGATCACACCAAGAAAAACCGAGGTGCGGCCGGGGAATCCCCCACGCAGGCAAGGCACGAAGGGAGCGAGAGATGGACAGAATATCGACCGCCGACGAGGCCGGCCGGTACGAAATTCGCCTCAAGGGACGCCTGGATGCCCGATGGGCCGCCTGGTTCGACGGACTGACCCTCACCCCGCAGAGCGATGGCACCACCGTCATCCACGGCCCGGTGGCCGACCAGTCCGCCCTGCACGGCCTGCTCACCAAGGTGCGCGACACCGGCATGCCACTGATCTCGGTTACCCGGATCGCACCCGACCAGACCTAGCACCGCACTCCTTCCGCCCCTGCGGAGCAGTACTACCGCTCCTCTTCCGTTGCCCACTGCGGAGCAGTGATACCGATCTTCTTCCGTTGTTTTGCGGCGCAGCAATGCCCGTCATCGCCCCCCCAAGCCACCCATCACACCGCACAGGAGACCGACATGTCGCCCACCGTTCACCCCCCGACAACCACTGCAGCGAAACGAGTTCCGATGACATCACTGAGGAAAACCTCGCTTACCGCAGGCGTGCTATACCTGATCACCTTCGTCTCGATCCCGACCCTCGCCCTCTACAAAGCGGTGCGCAAACCGGACTACATTCTCGGCGCCGGCCCGGATACTCAGGTCCTGATCGGCGGCATCCTGGAGATCATCGTGGCCCTGGCCGGCATCGGCACCGCCGTCGCGCTGTACCCAGTGCTCAAACGGCAGAACCAGAGTCTCGCATTGGGGTTCGTCGGAGTCCGGGTGCTGGAGGCCGCCACCATCTTCTCCGGCGTTGTCACCCTGCTCTCGGTCGTGACCCTGCGGCAGACCGGAGTTGGAGTCGGCGGGTTGGCGACCGCTCAGGGGCTGATCGCCCAGCACGACTGGACGTTCACCCTCGGGCAGGGCCTCCTGCCGGGCGTGAATGACCTGTTGTTGGGGATCCTGCTGTACAAGTCCGGCCTGGTGCCGCGAGCTCTCGCCCTGATCGGACTGATCGGGGGGCCCATCGTCATCGCTTCCGTCATCGCAAAGTACTTCGGTCTCTACGACGAACTGTCCGCGTGGTCGTTGCTCGGGGCCCTGCCGGTCGCCGTGTTCGAGTTCTCACTCGGTATCTACCTGGTCGTCAAAGGCTTCAAGCCCTGCCGCATCACCGCTGACATGACCGCGGCCGGCTCACCCGCCGAGCGCACCGTCACCGCCTGACCCTCGACCACCGCCGGGGCCTGGCCCACCAAGGCCCCGGCAGTGTCCGCGCCGCCCGCCCCGGACTCCATTGCCCCACTTGTTGTCATCCCGCCAGTCAAGCGGCAGCCGATGCCCGGCCGCCGCGGTGCGGACCGACAACCCCCGCGGTTCCACCATCACCACGACAGCCGACGCCCGGATGCCGATGGCGAACCGGAGCATGTGCACCGGCCGAACCGGCCGCGCGATCAATGGAGTGGGCTCGGCACGGATCAATTCAGTTTCGGCGTCCGGCGACACATCTCGGCCCGGTTCGGAGCAAGACCAGGCACTGCGTTCCACCATCCCAGCCCACATTACTGAAAAGGCAACCCGATGATCGAAGTCGAGAATCTCAGCAAACGGTACGGCACCAAACTCGCCGTCGACGGGCTGAACTTCGTGGTCCAACCGGGGATCGTCACCGGATTCCTCGGGCCGAACGGTTCCGGGAAATCCACCACCATGCGGATGATCGCCGGACTCGACGAGCCCACCACCGGCCGGGTCATGGTGAACGGCGGCAACTACCGGACCTCAGCCGCCCCGATGGCCGAACTCGGGGTGCTACTCGAAGCCAAAGCCGTGCACACCGGCCGCTCGGCCCGCAACCACCTGCTCGCCTTGGCCCAGACCAACGGCATCAACACGCGACGGGTGACCGAGGTGATCGAGATCGTCGGCCTGCACGAGGTCGCCGGCAAACGCGTCGGCGGCTTCTCCCTCGGCATGGGACAACGCCTCGGCGTGGCATCGGCGCTACTGGGCAACCCGCAAACCGTCGTACTGGACGAACCGGTCAACGGCCTGGACCCCGAAGGGGTCCGGTGGATCCGCACCATGCTCAAAGACCTCGCCGCCGCCGGCCACACCGTCTTCGTGTCGTCCCACCTGATGAGCGAAATGGCCCAAACCGCAACCCGGTTGGTCGTCATCGGCCGCGGCCGGCTGATCGCCGACACCACCGTCGACGACTTCATCACCCGCGCCTCGAACCACTCCGTCACCGTCCGCACCCCCGACGCCGCTCGGCTGCGGGATCTGCTCACCGGGCCAGATGTCACCGTCACCACCACCACAGAGCAACCCGACGTGCTCGGCGTCGACGGCCTGACCGCCGAACACATCGGCACCATCGCCTGGCAGAACCACATCCCCATCTTCGAACTCGCCGTCCAACAGGCCTCTCTGGAAGAAGCATTCATGACCCTGACCAACGACTCCGTCGAATACCGTTCCACCGACCTCGCCGCCACCCAGATCATCGACAACACGACGGTGACGCCATGACCGACATCCTGGCTCCCATCTCGGCAACAGTCGAGGGTCACACCCGACTGCGAGTCACCGCACCCCGGGTCCTGCTGTCCGAATGGACGAAGTTCCGTTCGCTGCGATCCACCGTCTACACATTGCTGATCGCCGTGGTGCTGATGATCGGTATCGGCGCCCTGATCACCGCCATCACTGTCAACCAGCCCGGAGGCCTGGAACCCGGACAATCCGCGGTATCCACCTCGCTGACCGGCACCTTCATCGCCCAGCTGGCCATCGGCGTCCTTGGTGTGCTGCTGATCAGCGGCGAATACAGCACCGGCATGATCCGCTCCTCGCTGACCGTGGTCCCCCGCCGGCTGCCGATGCTGTGGGCGAAACTGGCGGTGTTCGCCGGCGTGGTGTTCGTGACCATGCTGATCGCCAGCGCCGCGGCGTTCTTCGTCGGTCAGGTGATCCTCAATGGTCAGGGCCTGAACGCGTCGTTGTCCGACCCCGGCGCTGCGCGGGCGGTGGTCGGCGCGGCACTCTACGAGACCGTCGCCGGGATGACGGCGCTGGCGTTGGGGGCGTTGCTCCGCAACACCGCCGCCGCGATCACCACCTTCGTCGCGGTGTTCTTCGTGATCCCACCGCTGACACTGTTGCTGCCCGCCTCATTGACCGAGCACTTCGTGCGGTACCTGCCCTCCAGTATCGGCACCGCGTTGACCAACGGAACCACCGTCGCGGGCAACTCCTTGGCGCCCTGGACCGGGTTCGCGGTGCTGTGCGGGTACGCGGTGGTGCTGATCGGGATCGCCGCCTGGCGGCTCCGCCGGGCCGACGCCTGACCGCGGCCGCCGCCTCACCGCGGCCGCCGCCTGAACCACGTTTGCGGATGAGGCGGGATGAGCGTTGTGGGAAAGAATGCAGTTGCGGGCGACGACCCTGCAGCCAGCCGGAGGAGACACCTGATGAAAGCCATCGTGCAGGAACGTTTCGGGACGCCCGACACCCTCCGGCTACTCGATGCCGACATGCCCGAGATCGGTTCGGGCGACGTACTTCTCCAGGTGCATGCGGCCGCGATCAACCCCTACGACTGGCACATGCTGCGCGGTGACCCGCGTATCGCCCGCCTCATGGGTGGCGTCGGCCTGACCAGGCCGAAGTCACCGATTGCGGGCGTCGACGTCGCTGGCCGGGTCGTGGAGGTCGGTGCCGAGGTTCGGGACCTGAAGCCCGGGGACGAGGTCTTCGGCTTCGCCCGTGGCGCCTTCGCCGAGTTCGCCAACGCCGACGCCGCCCTCGTCGTCCCCAAGCCGGCAGGACTGTCTTTCGAGCAGGCGGCCGCGCTGCCGATGGCCGCCGTCACGGCCTTGCACGCGATCCGGGATCGTGGCCGCGTCCAACCGGGGCAGAAAGTGCTGGTGAACGGTGCAGCGGGAGGGGTCGGGACGCTCGCCGTGCAGATCGCCGCCGGGCTCGGCGCCGAGGTTACCGGTGTGTGCAGTGCCCGGAACGTCGACCTGGTGCGGTCGATCGGCGCGACCCACGTGATCGACTACGAGTCGGCGGACTTCACAGTCGGGCCCGTGCGATACGACATGATCCTGGACAACGTCGGGAACCGGACGATCCGCGATCTCCGGCGAGCTGCCACCCCCACCGGGCTGGTGATCATGAACGGTGGCGGATCACCGGGCCGGGTCATCGGGGCGGTGGGCAGCGTCCTCCGCGCGGCCGTGGTCAACCTGTTCGTCCGCCAACAGATCACCTTCCTGCCGACCACTCAGAACCGGGACGATCTGATCGCGGTGGCCGAACTGGTCGAGGCCGGCACTCTCCGGCCGGTCATCGACCGGACCTACCCGCTGGTCGACACACCTACGGGGCTGCGTGACGTCGAAGCGGGACACGTGCACGGCAAGGTCGTCATCACGGTGCGGTGAGTTGCCGCTCCCCAGCACCACCCGCGGTCCACTTCCTGTGTCCAGTACCGGCGGCCGCGGTCGACGTAGCGTCGCCGACGACATCGAGGTCGTGATCGGCGTGGTTCTGTCCAACCCGCGGCGCCGGCGGCCGCTCCCCGGCCCCGAGGTGGTCCCGGTCGCCGACGCCGACGGGGGCGAGATCATC
The DNA here is from genome assembly GCA_038322925.1 of Mycobacteriales bacterium. Classification (GTDB taxonomy): domain Bacteria; phylum Actinomycetota; class Actinomycetes; order Mycobacteriales; family Nakamurellaceae; genus Nakamurella. The sequence continues at coordinate 8,721 of JBBQGJ010000078.1, read as the reverse complement.
GGGAATGAGTGAACCAGCGGTGGTCATGCCTTTGGCCCATGGTTCCGGTCCGGGCATGGGACCGGGCTTCTCGAATTGGCCGGCGGCGTCGAACAGTTCAAGGAGCCGCGCCAGGGCGACGTCGTCGACGCCGGCGGCCTGGATGCAGGCTCAATATCGTCCGGCCCGCGGACGATCCGCCGCACACAGAATGATCGTCGGCATGCCCCCGGTGGGTTCGTCGAAGGATTCAAAATGCCAGGACGGCGGCGGCGAGGACTGCTCCGCCGGCGAGGCTTGGGTCGAGCGGGGTCTGGTCCCGGGGCAGGCCAGCCAGCGGCGGCGTAGCTGATTTCCGAGCTGAGAAGTCCAGGTGTCCTGGTAGGTCTGGATCACCGGGATCTTGCCGGCAGCCTTGACCGCCTCTGCGTTGGACATGAGCTCGTCCCAGGTGGTGGGCACCTTCAGTCCCAGATCGGCGTAGATCTTCTTGTTGTAGAGGACACCGCCACCCGAAGCAGTGCCCAGCGGGGAGCCGTACAACTCGCTGTTGACGGTCGCCGCATCGGTGAAGTCCTTGGTCCAACTTGGCGGCGAACGGCTGATCGGTCTGCGGGACGCGATTCTGCTCCGGGGTCAGCGCCGCCAGCAACGAACCGGTGTTGTAGAAGAACACGTCGCTCATGTCGCCGGTGGCAAGCTTGGTCTTCACCAGGTTGTCGCCGTCACCACCGCCCGGACGGGATTCCACGTTGACGGTGATATCCGGGTTCGCCGCGTGGAACGCATCCCCGACGGCCTTCGCCGTGGCCTGCAATCGCAGATCAGGGGTTGACGGCCACCGACGTATCCGTCGTCGGCTACGACGACATCACCCCGGCCGGGCATCCCCTCATCTCCCTGACCACCATCGATCAATCCGGAGTCGCCACCAGCCAGATCGCGACCGACCTACTCATGGAGAGAATTCGAGACGGAAGGACCAGCACCAAACACGACCGAATCAAGCCACAACTGCGCATCCGCAACTCGACAAAGCGCGCGAAATCATTCGCTCGGTGAACCCCCGATCGTTCCGCTACGGCTGGTGGCCCGGCCGCTCGCGTCGTGGATTCCGCAGCGTCCCGCCCAAACCTCAAGTCCCGGAGGAACTCATCCGCGGGACCAATCGGATCGAGATCATCGTCAAGCAATGTCCAATACCGAGCGCCGGACGGCATCCGCACCGGGAAAACCCGAAGCCTGGCTCCTGCTCCCAACATCACCACACGAGTAAGTGAACAACGTCCACAACGTGTGCGACGCCCCGACACGCAGTGTCGTACACGGCTTTGTTTCATGAACAATGCGTCAGTCCACGGCAGGTCTTGGAACCCCAGAAAAAACCAAGGTCATGCCGTCACGAATGTGGGTATGGATGCCCGCCAGCCAACCCACTGTGACCCCGACAGTCACGGTGTCGGCGACTACCCTGCGCACACCGGTGCAGACGTCCTCCCCGAGGCGAAGCACGCCGGACGGAAGATCCCATGCCTGGGTATCCGCCCGCCGGGCGACCAAGACGTTCCCGTCGTCGTCACGGATCACCGCCGCAACCCAGCACTGCTGCACCGTGCGCTCCGTCATTTCTGTCCAACCCCGCCGCCGGCGGCGGTGTCGACGGCCTGCAAGTGCCGCGGCACCTCCCCCGACTGCGACCGGTCGATACGCTCGGCGGCGATCAGCAGCATTGCCGCGGCGAGCAGCAGCTCGTCTCGCCGCGCCATCCCGGACCGGAACAGGCTCCAAGGCCACGGCCACATCAGCGGGGTTCCGGACCTGCCCCGCTCCCGAAACTGATCGGGCAATGCGTAGACGGCCCCGCACATCTCGACCGCGTCGTCCTCCAAGGACAGCGACCGGGACAACGCCGGATCCATCCCGTCCGGACCGACAACAGCATCCCGGACAGCCACCAGCTCGGCGATGAGGTCAGCACGAACCCCTGGCGGGCCTTGGATAGTAGACGGAACGGACATCGACGGGGTTCCTCTCGATGGCGCAACTCAGCGGTGTCGCCTGATCCTCCCGCCCATCACTCGAACGTGCTATTCCGGTAATACGGAATGTGTACGCGATTGCTAGTGGTTCGCGGATCCACGGGAGCGAACACCGGCCAGCTCTCGCCACGCCTGATCGCCGATGTCGCAGGCGAATGAACACCGAGTCGTTGCCTGCGCTACCGCAGGTGCGATGGCTGGCAACGGGACATCTTGCCAACTGCGCAGGGAGACCGAGGGGTTGTTGAGCAGGACCGACCAGGCACGCCAGGAGTACCAGGCGGGCCAACGCCAGGTAGTGAGCACGGCGGCAAGGGACACACGGCGATCAACGGCAGCGCCACCGCCTCTCCGGACCTCCGCAGCGATCGCTTCCATCTCCGGGAGCGACACCTCCGCCTTCAACGCGGCGGTAGCCACGGTGTAGCCAAGTCCGTGGTCGGACCAACGCTGGGCCTCCGCTCGCGTCAATCCGGCGGCGACCGCTTGGCTCCACTGCGCGGCCATGATGTCCGTGAGCGTTTCGTCCGGCCGCAGGTCGAGCCATTCAGCCAGGCGTGGGCCCATCTCGTCCAGGACTCGTTGGTTGCGACGGTCTTTGAATTGATGCAACGCGCTGACACCTGTCATCCACCAGACCAGCGACGCGGACGGGACCGCGACCAGTGTCCAGCTGAGCCAGACCGGGATCCACGGATCGCCCAGGTACGCCGTGCACAGGACGACAGCACCGACGACCGCTACGAACTGGCCCAGGATCAACCAGATGATCTCCGGTGGAGCGGACCCTCGTTCAGGGTCAGCGAGTAGCCGCACGCCGCCGATCGTCCGGCCGGCGGTAGGTGGCTCACCGTTCATCAGTGCCGTCGTCCTCCTGCGATGGTCGCCCCACCGGCGGGCGCCACCTCTGGTCCGTGTCCGGGAAAACGGACGACCCTGGGAGGACGGCGACGAAAAGCCTTCGCGGCCGTCTCTGTTCCGAATGCCATCCGGCGCACCGGGTTCCTGTCATCGCTGGCCACCCACATCCGTTCATCTTGTTCCGGCTCACCGACAGTCGGTCGGACCCGCCGTGCTCTCCTGAATGCGGGCACCCGCCGCGACGACGCCGGCGGAGGTGATGAACAACCCATTTCCCGGGCACACCGCTTACAGCGGGAATGGGTGGCGCAGCACCCCGGTCGGGGTGCCACGGCCGGACAGGATCCGGCACACGTCGATGGCGTCGATGGTGACAGGGTCGCCGGTGGGTTCGCTGGTGCGACTGTAGGTGCCGCCGGCGGGTCCGGTCAGGTGCAGGGTGAACGGGTCGGTGTGGGTGGTGGCCCAGTCAGCGACGATGTCGGCGACGATTCTTCGGTCATGCTCCACGGTGGCGGTGAATGGTTCGCCGAGGGCGCGGGTGATGTCGATCCGGTGCATCCAGGTGTCGCGGGTGAAGCCCATGTCGAACAGGAAGCTCAGCGGTTTGTAGTTCCCGGGTTCCAGGCGCAGCAGCGGCAGCGCCCGGACCGGCCGCGGCATCCGCTGCCGGGCCCGTAGCCCCCGGGCGGCGGCGTTGGCCCACAGGTCGGGCAGCTCACCGGGGGTGAGGTGGGTGCGGGCCCGCAGTTGACCTTCGTTGAGGCCGTCGACCCAGTGCACTCCGCCGATCTCGGCGGTCAACGGCCGGCCCGCCCACATTTGCCGAGCGAATTCGAGCAAGGACGCGGCGCCCTGGGCGGTGGCGATGACATGCACCGCGACGTCGCGGACGTCCCAGCGGGTGCAGTCGGTCGGCAGGTGCCACTGGTCGGGTTCGATGTGGGTAAGCAACCTGTGGAAGCGCTCGTTCTCCTCGGCGGTGATGGCCATGGCTTCCTGGTGGCCGATTCGCGGGATGCTGCTCACCGGCACGACGGTGTTGGTGCTCATCGTGGTCCTCCTAGGGTGAGGGTGGGACGGCGGAGCGCCGCCGTCTGGTGGTGCCGGCCGCTGCCGGGCGGGCCCGGTCGGTGGGCGAGTTCTTAGTGGCGCTCGGCCCGGTCACCAGGCGTTTGCCTCGGGCGGCGGCGGCCGCCTTGTCGTCGATGTATCGGAAGAACATGCCCAGCACAGTGTCCAGGTGCCGGGTCCACCGGTCACCGCCCGGTTCGTTGCTGGCTTGGGAGTTCGCCAGGCCACCAACAATGGCCGTGTAGATGTCCACATCGGCGGGGTCGGTGATCCCGGCCGCGGTGAGCTTGTCCACGGTGAAGGCGAGGAATTCCTGTGCAATGGCGTACGACTCGGTGCTGGGTTGGAAACCGGGGATCGTACGCAGGAACAACAACTGCCCGCCGGCCGGATTGGCCGGTCGGTATTCGAAAAGCACCTCGGCGATCTGCCGGACCGCCTGCCGTGGATCGTCGGAGTAGGACACCGCCATCACCTTGTCCATCAACGCCCGCGCGGCCTGCCCGAACATGGCGTCGTACAACCCCATCTTGGAATCGACGTACGCGTACAGCGAGGGTTGCCGTATACCCACCCGGCGGGCCACCTCTCCCATGGATAGCGCCGCCAGGCCCTGCTCGTTCGCGACATCCCACGCCACGGCCAGGATCTCCTGGAACCGCGCCCGTTTCCGGGCCGGCCGTGGATCACCCTGCTGGCCCGGAGCCGCCACGTCATCTCCTGCCGTCGCCTCAGCAAGCTTGCACCCATAGGATAACTATTGATTATAGACAGGCTAGCACCGATAGTCTAAGGTGAGGTCACGAAACCGGCGATGTCCCATCCAGATCGCCGCGCAGCGGGGGGCTATCAGAAAGCTTGCCCCGAAGTCGATGTCGTGCGACGCGCCCAGTCGGGTGCTTCCGGCCACGAACACGGGTGGGGTCAACACATCAAACCAGAACAAGTTCCACACGGACTGCCTGTGGGAGGCATGTCATGGAAACCAGCGTCACGGAAATCGCTCCGGACATCTACCGGCTGTCCACGTTCGTCAGCCCTCCGGGTCTGGTGTTCAACCAGTTCGTCATCGACGCCGACGAGCCATTGCTGTTCCACACCGGCCCCCGCGCGTTGTTCCCGCTGGTCGCTGCCGCCGCCGGTCGTGTGCTGTCCGTGCAGGACCTGCGGTGGGTCACCTTCGGACACTTCGAAGCCGATGAATGCGGCTCGATGAACTCCTGGCTGACCGCGGCTCCCGGCGCTCAGATCGCCCACGGAGAGTTGGGCTGCAACCTGTCGATCACCGACATGGCCGACCGGCCGCCCCGCCCGCTGCATGACGGCGACGTCATCGACCTCGGCGGCAAACGGGTCCGCCGGATCGAGACACCGCACGTGCCACACGGCTGGGACGCCGGCCTGTTGTATGAGGAAACCACCTCCACCCTGTTCTGCGGAGACCTGTTCACCGCCATGGGAGACGGACCCGCGATCACCGAACACGACATCGTCGGGTCCGCCATCGCCGCCGAGGACATCTTCGGCGCCACCTGCCTCACCCCCACCACCGGCGCGACCATCCGCTCCCTGGCAGACCTGCACCCCCACACGCTGGGCCTGATGCACGGCCCGTCCTACACCGGCGACGCCTACCGCGCCCTGCAAGACCTGGCCTCCGACTACGACCATCGCCTCGAAGACCAGGGCGTCCACTTCACGAATCCGCACGCACCCGGCATCGACGAGGTCCGTTAATCCGCGACCCCGGCCGCGGCAGCCGCCGCCATCATGCAGTTTTATCGAGAGGTTGGGCGCCGTCCCGAACCAGGAGATAGGCGACTGGTCCCACATACCAAATGAAGCAGCCCAGGGCCCAGTGGAACCGGGCCCGCACTTGCGCGACGTGTCGCCGGACAAAGTCGACGAGGAGCCGGCGCAGTCACGGCAGGCTCGACACTCGCCGCAACGCGGACGGCCGCGCTGCCGGCTTCGGGCGGAACGATGGCCACCGGTCCACGCAGGGTCGGACGTGATCAATCAGGTGGGTCCGGCCTCCCCGAACAGCCGTGGGTTCTGACGCGCGGCGCGGTGAGGGCTCGACGGAGCGTGCTTGGCGTGTCGGCGCATGATCACCCCGACCCTGCCGTTGGGATCGATCACCCAGTAGCCGGCGACCGCACCGCAGAGAGCAGCCCGATGCCCAAAGGTGCCGTCCCGACCGACCCGGACGGGCGCCGGGAGGCCGTGAACGTGCCGGTCGCCGCAATGGGGGCACCGGACGGTGACCTGCACCGCGCCGGGATGGTCCCGGTCCGGGAGGCCGTTGAGCACCACCGCGGTGTGGGTGGGAGTTCCCGGCATAGGGATCGCCTTTCGGGGTCGAGGGATGCGCGGTCGGGGGCGCCAAGACGACGGTTGCGCCGAGGACCTCCGCAAGGAGCAGAACTCCCCGCCCCCAGGGGTACCGCCGTCGGCGCTGCCGGTCGCCAGAAACGGAACGATACCGACATCGCGGACAGGGAACGTTGCCGCCTCACCGTGACCACCGTCCCGACATCGCCAGGGTTCGGCGGACCGTTCCGGTGGGCAACGACTCCAGCAGCGCGGAAACCTTCAGCTTGGCAACAGCTTCGTCGTTCTCGGCGTCGTCCAGAACCTGCTTCAGGGTGGTACCTCCCGGTAGTTGACCGCGACGCAGAACACCGTCACAGCCCGCCGTGCTGACAGGGCGCCTCACGTCCAGCCCATCGGAAAGGTCGAAACCCGACGGCAAAGCACATCCGCTCGTAGGGCGGGCATTGTGTGGTCTGCCGCACACTGGTGGCGGCCTGGATGCCGGCCGTTGGAGGTGGAACGGGAAACGGAGGTCCAGATGGACGTCAGATTCGTGGGAACGAAGGCACAGTCTGGACTCGGGGAAGGACAATCGTTGGTCACCAGCCACCCGGTGGCGGACCTGCCGGACCTGCTGGCCAGGACGGACGGCCTGGTCTGGGTCGACATCCCCAGATGGGACGCCGACGCGCAGCGGGTGCTGTCGGAGGTCTTCTGTTTCCATCCGTTGGCCATCAAGGACTGCATGGAGCGCAACCAGGTACCGAAGGTGCACGTGTACCCCGGGTATGTGTTCCTGGTGTTGCACGCCCCGTTCGCCGGTAAGGCAGGGCATGTGCATTACATCGAACTCGACCAGTTCGTCGGCCACAACTTCCTGGTCACGGTGCACGGCCCGGTGAACCCCGCGGTGGATCCAGCGGCGGCCACCGTCGAGGCGACGTCCCTGCTGCACCGTCTGCAGGAGGGCAGGCTGCACCCCCAGGAATCCTACGAGCTCTCCCACGGGATGGTGTCCGCGCTGACCGGCCGGTTACGCAGCTACACCGCCGTCCTCACCCAGGACGTGTGGAGGCTCGAGCAACGCGTCACCGCCGGGCATCTCGGTAATCCCGAGCACTTCCTCGAAGAGATGTTCCGGGCCCGACACGGGCTGCTGACGGTCGAGACGATGGCCTCGCTGAGCCGGGAGGTCTACGCCCGGATGGCCAAGATCAAGGCCTTCGGACCGGGCATCGGCCAGTTCCTGGTCGAAGACAGCGTCGATCAGTTCGCACGGCTGCGGGCCATGGCCCATGGCCAGAAGGACTACCTGCAGGGGACCATCGAGTTCTACCAGGCCAGAACGAACACCAAGATGACAATCGCCGCCGAACGCCTCGCGGTGATCGCAGCGGTCACCCTGCCGATCACCGCCCTGTCCTCGATCCTCGGGGTCAACTTCATCGTCAACGACGAAACCAAGTACCTGCCGTTGGCGATCTCGCTGCTCATCATGATCGTGATATCGATCATGATGCTGATCTGGGCCAAACGAAAGGGCTGGTTGTGACCCGGTGCCGGTCGGGTGGCCCGCCGGCAGCGGTGGCAGCATGCGGATGCACGGCGTCGCATCGGCGCCCGGATCAATATGCAATATGAAGGGAAGAGCCATGACAGAGGACATCACCAGCCCGGGCGCTGCCGAGCCGGAGGTGACAGTCGCCGGCGCCGCGGTCAGCGACGGCGCCTACACGCTGTTCGTCGCGGACTTCAGCGACACCGACACCGCGTGGGCGGCCTACCAGGAACTGAAATCGCTCGAGGACGGCGCCACCGTCGCAATCGACGGGGTGATCGTCGTCAAACGCGAGGCCGACGGCGCCCTGGAAGTGCAGAAGGCCACCGACCACTCCACCAGGTCCGGGCTCAAATGGGGCGTGGTGGGCGGCGTCGTGCTCGGCGTGATCTTCCCCCCGTCCATCATCGGCAGCGCGGCCGTGCTGGGCGCGGCCGGCGCCGCGGGCGGCAAACTCCGTCAACTCCATCATCGCAAGGAACTGGCCGAACAACTGGAGAACGCGATCGCCCCCGGACATTCCGGACTCGTAGCGCTGGTCTCCGACCCGGGCGCGGTGAGGATCCGTAAGGCCCTGGAACGGGCCGATGCCATTGTCGAATCCGCCGTCGACGACGTAACCGCCCGCGACATCAAAGCAGCCGCAAAAGACGCCGGCTCCACCGAACCCACGGCCCCGGCTCAAACCTGACCCCGAATCGCGGGAGCGGCCCGGACTCCCGCCCTGCAAGGGACTACCGGAATGGGAGCTAGTCCTCAAATAAGCGAGTCGGCCGCCGGGTCGATGCCGAGGTCGAGATGATCATGCTCGCGGATGTTGGTGGCCCAGTTCGGGTGTGTGGGGGTGACTCGAGATGGGTGGGACGCGTGTGACTGGTGTTGTGAGCGTTGGTT
>JBBQGJ010000077.1:0-20594 GCA_038322925.1 Mycobacteriales bacterium | reverse complement strand
GCGCGATCCCGACCGCCGCTGGCAGGTCCCAGCCAAGCGCCCCACTTGCGAACGTCCAGAAGGAGTCCGGCTCGGTGATCGGCCATTCTGCGTGCAGGTCGGCGAGGTTCGACGGCGATTCCTCGACGAGCACGGTGTCCTTGGGGGCAGCGGCGCGCAGTATGCGAAAGAGCTGGCGAGCAGTGAGCGGGGCGCCGTCGGCAGACTCGTCCACATGAGACTCGTCCACATGAGACTCGGCCGCCGTATGCGGGGCCATGCGGTGCGCTTGGGTGACGACCGAGGCGTGCGTCGTCCGGGTGGGCAGCAGTTCGGCAAGTGCCTCGAGCGCGAGGACTGCATCCGAGAGCAGGCTGTCACCGACTGGGGCTCGACCCGACTCGTCCGGGTCGCAGGTGATGTGGAGCAAACGGCACCCCGCGGGGATATAGGGCCCGGGCACCCACGGGTAATACCGAAAGACCGGCGCACCAATGACGACGACGACGTCATGACCGGCCAGCTTCTCCGAGATCAGGCCCTGCGCAAAGGGCAGACCACCGGCATAAAGAGGGTGATTCTCCGGAAATGGTGGGCGTTCCGACGCCGGCGCAAACCAGACCGGAACGCCGAGCTTCTCGGCAAGAGTGATCGCAGGTCCCCAGCCGGCACCGCGCGCGATGTCCGAGCCATAGACCAGCACCGGGTGCTTTGCCTCTGCGATCCACCCCGCGAACTCGGCGAGACGGGCCGGGTCCGGCGCCACCCGCGTCGCGACCGTCCGCACCGCGAGCGGGACGGTTGAGGGAGCGTCCCAATCATCGAGCGGGAGCGACAGGAACACTGGGCCGGCAGGCGGCTGCAACGCCACGGCATACGCCCGCATGAACGCCGCCGGGATGTCCTGAGGACGAACCGGCTGGTAGGACCACTTCACCCACGGCTTCACGAGCACATCAGGCTCTGCGTTGACCAGCCACGGCTCGAGAAGCAGCATGTCGCGGGTCTGCTGCCCGGCAGTGAGAATGAGCGGTGTCCGGTTCTGCGCAGCTGTCATGAGCGCGCCCATTGCATTGCTGACACCGGCAGCGGTGTGCACGCTCACTACGACCGCCGAACGTGTCGCCTGTGCGTAGCCGTCTGCGGCGGCGACCACGCTGGCCTCGTGAAGCCCCAGGATGAACCGGAAATCGTCCGGATAGTTCCGAAGAAATGTCTCCTCGGTCGACCCGGGATTCCCAAAGATCGTGGTCAGACCCAGCTGCCGGAGCAGGTCATAGGTCGCCTCGCGCACCGTCGTTGTCGTGGATCCCTCCAGCTGCGATGCCGGCCGGTCGCAGTGCTGCCGCCTCGCTTGATGCTGCGCAGCGAGGCGCGCATGCAACCCCAGCGAATGATGACTACTCTGGGTGACCTTGTCACTGCGCTGTGTGGTCGTCCATCCCGAGTCGGATCGGTTGCGCCGGTCGGCGGCTCGAAGGCGCGGGGCACTCAGTGCGGAGGTGTCGATCTCGTGTCAAGTCGATCTCGTGTCAAGTCGATCTCGTGTCAACTAGTGCCCGACCAAGCCGGGCTGCGCTACCGGACGAGGGCGTCGTGAGGGGTCGTCGACGCCCACCCGGTCAGCCCTTGTCGAGGTAGTCCTGGCTCTCCGCGGCGATGACCGCGGACACCATGTCCGCCAGCCCGGGCCACTGCGACATCTCCGGGTCGTTTCCGACCAGTCCCTGCGCATCGTCCCTCGCCTGCGCGATGACGTCCTTGTCGCGCAGCAACGACAACAACCGCAACGAGGTCGCCCGGCCGGCTTGCGAGGTGCCCAGCACGTCACCTTCGCGGCGCAGTTCCAGATCCGCTTCGGCCAGCGCGAAGCCGTCGTTCGTCTCAGCGACCGCGGCCAACCGCGCTCGGCCCGGGGCGTTCTCTTGCCCCTCGGTGACCAGCAGGCAGACCCCGGGCGCGGACCCGCGGCCCACCCGGCCACGGAGCTGGTGCAGCTGCGACATGCCGAACCGCTCGGCATCCATGATCACCATCATGGACGCGTTGGGCACGTCGACCCCGACCTCGATCACCGTGGTGGCGACCAGCACGTCGATGTTCCCTGCCGCGAAGGTGCGCATCACCTCGTCCTTCTCGGCGGCCGGCAGCCTGCCGTGCAGCACCGCGAGACGGAGCCCCGCCAGCGGTCCGTCCCGCAATTGCTGCGCCACCGCGGTCACCGACAGCGGGGGCCGCGGCGACGTGCTACCGGGTCCGTCCGCCGACCCCGGCCCGTCGAGCTCGAGATCGCTGCCGTCATCGGGCGTCTCGCCCTCGTCGTCACCGATCTTCGGACAGACGACGTAGGCCTGATGACCCTTGCCGACCTCCTCGCGCACCCGCTCCCAGGCCCGGTCCAGCCAGGCCGGCCTGTCCGCGGCCGGCACCACCGTGGTGGAGATCGGCGACCTGCCCTTGGGCAGTTCGGACAGGATCGAGGTGTCCAGGTCGCCGTACACCGTCATCGCGACGGTCCGCGGAATCGGGGTCGCCGTCATCACCAGCACGTGCGGCGGGTTGCCCTCCGGATGCCGGGCGCGCAGCGCGTGCCGCTGCTCGACGCCGAAGCGGTGCTGCTCGTCGACCACGATCAGCCCCAGGTTGCCGAAGAACACTCCCTCGGAGAGCAGGGCATGGGTGCCGACCGCGATGCCCGGCTCGCCGGAGGCGATGGCCAGCAACGCCTTTCGTCGTGCACCGGCGGACAGTGACCCGGTCAACAGGGTGATGGTGGTGGCCTCCGGCGGCGCGCCCAGCTCGCCGCCCCGGCCCAGCGGGCCGAGCACCTCGCGCAGCGACCGGGCGTGCTGGGCGGCGAGCACCTCGGTGGGCGCGAGCATCACCGCCTGTCGGCCCGAGTCCAGCACCTGCAGCATGGCCCGCAGCGCGACCACGGTCTTGCCCGACCCGACCTCACCCTGCAGCAGCCGGTTCATCGGGTGGATGGTGGCCAGGTCGGTGGCGATGATCTCGCCGACGAGTTGCTGGCCGATCGTCAAGGCGAACGGCAGGTTCCGGTCGAACTCGTCCAGCAGTCCGCCGTCGATCCGCGGGCACGGTTCGGCCGGGAAGTTCCGGGTGTCGGCCCGGCGCCTGGCCAGCACCAGCTGGACGGCCAGGGCCTCGTCGTAGCGCAGCCGGCGCTGCGCGGCCTCCAGGTGTTCCTGGGTGCGCGGCCGGTGGATGTCGCGCAGCGCGGTGCCGAGATCGACCAGGCCGTGCCCCGCCTGCAGCACCTCCGGTACCGGATCCACGACGTCGCCCAGCACGTCCAGCGCCGTCCTGACGCAGCGTTGCACCAGGGCCTGGGTCAGCCCTTCGACCAGCGGGTACACCGGGATCACCCCGCCGGGGAACGACTCGATGACCTCGATCGCCGACGCCCCCTTGTCCTGCTCGCCGTGGCCGTTGGTGCTCGCCACCCCCGACCCGAGCCCGGCAGCGCTCCCCCGGCCGTCGTCCAGGATGGCGACCGAAGGCGAGCTCATCTGCAGCTTCCCGTTGAACAGGCTGACCTTGCCTGAGAACATCGCGTCAGCGCCCGGGCGGAGCTGTTTGGACCAGTGCCGCTGGTTGAAGAAGGTGCAGGTGAGTTTGCGGTGGCTGTCCGCGATCACGATGTTGGTGATGTGGCTGACACCGCGTTTGCCGCCCGCCCGAGAGCGGTTGCGGGCGGACCCCAGCTCGCGCTCCTCGATGGTGACCACCTTGGCCCACACCGTCGCCCGTTCGCCGACGACCAGCTCGGCCAGATCGGTGAGCTTTCCGCGTTGGTCGTACTTGCGGGGGTAGTAGCGGAGCAGATCACCGACGGTGCGGACCTCGATCCGCTCGGCCAACTTTGCGGCGGTTCGTCCGCCGACAACCCTGTCCAAGGTGCTGGTCAGGTCGATCGTGTCCATTGCGCCCCTCCGCCGGCCAGGCTTTCGGTCCATCTTGACGTTCCACCCCGACAGTCCGCGGTCGGCACGCCAGCGGCGCTCAGCAGTCGGTGGCGCTCAGCAGTCGGCGGCGCTCGGAGTCAGCCGCGGTCGGTGATCTGCAGGTCGAATGCGGTGCCGCAGGCATAGACCTGACCGACCACCTCGCCCGGACGGTCCGTGTGCACATGGAACGTGTACCACGACCCGTCACCGGAGACCCACACCGCAACCTCATCGGCCAGCCCGCGCAGCTCGGCGGCCAGGGAGCGGGCACTGCCCGGCTCCACCCCGATCTGGAAGGTGATCTCCGCCGGGAACGAATGACCCGCGTTCTCTCCTGGCCCTGCCCCGCAACTGGCCGGTTCGGCGGCCGGCTCGGGCTTCCGGGTGACGTGCTCCAAAGCCACCAGCAACAGCCCGACGAGCGCCCGGACCCGGTAGTCCGCCTGCTCCTGGGCGTTCTCCGGCAGCCCCACCCGCCAGCCACGGGCCACCCCCGCCGCCGCACCTGCGATCTGATGCAGATCGGCGCCATCGACCACCAGCTCCGCCGCGCTGACCCCGGCAAGCCGGGCCGACTCCGCGGCGGTCGGTTCCATCGAACCGGACGGGCCGGCGGGCCGGTAGGCAGTGGAGACGAACTCGCCGTACAGCGCGGCCGCTCCCGCATTCAGGCCCGCGACCAGCGCCAACGATCCCGGATCGCCGATCGGCTCGCCGCCGGGCGCGGTGTCCGCGCCTACGCCGGCCAACGTCCGGCGCGTCTCGGCGACCCCCGCCGCGACCGCGCTCAGATAACTCTGCAGCATCCGCGCCGCGAGCTCGGTCGGCCGGACAGGGCTCGATTCCGGGACGGACTCGGGGGTGGAGTCCTGGCGCGATGGGCCGATGGCGGCCTGCACCTGCCGCCTGCCGTCGACGATGACGGTGGATTCCTCATCGGTGGGATGGATCCCCCAGAACGGCATCAGCGGATGGTTCGAGTCCAGCGCACGGCCGAACCAGAGGTCGACCAGCTCGGCGTCGAAGGACGTCATGGCGTCCATGGTGCACCAGCCGGTGCCATTGACCCAGCCCTGCCTGCCTCCCGCGGCGGGCCGTCCTTCGCGGACCCACGCCGCGGCGAAAATCCACTGGAACCGACGGGAGCAGAGCGGGAATTTGGTGCCGCGCCCACGGGTCAGTACCCTGGTGAGGTTGCCCGGCGCACGCCGGGCCTTCTCCAGCATGCTCTGGTCGGCCGGTGGTCGATCGCACTACATCGATAGGGGTGTTCGGCGTGGCTGCCGTGTGTGACGTGTGTGGCAAGGGTCCCGGTTTCGGGATGAACGTATCCCACTCCCATCGCCGGACCCACCGTCGGTGGGACCCGAACATCCAGCCGGTGCGGGCGCAGGTCGCCCCCGGCACCGTACGGAAGCTGAACGTCTGCACGTCGTGCCTGAAGGCCGGCAAGGTCGTCCGCGGCTGAGGGCTGGCAGTGAACTGCTGCACAAACCTGGAGTCGATAGGGCGGGTCCCCACCGGGGCTCGCCCTTTCGCTTGAGCGGACGGGGGCGTCCTACCTCACCGGGCTCATGATCACCGCCCCGGGGACCTACCGCAGCCACCAGCACCGCCCTTGGTCCCGCCATGATGATCATGACCAGCTCGCGGCCTGCAGCAACACCAGCGCTGACTGCGCCGAGCTCAGGCCGGGTCGGCGAGCCTCCACATCCACCCGTGGGTGTCGGGCCGGTGCCCGTACTGCAGCGCGGTCAGCTCGCCACGCAGCTTCAGGGTGACCGGACCGGCCTCGCCGCCGTTGACCTCGAACGCGCCGTCGACGTGCTTCACCGAGCCCACCGGGGTGATCACCGCCGCGGTGCCGCAGGCGAACACCTCGGTCAGCTCGCCGCTGTCCGCCTTCTTGGCCCACTCGTCGGTGGAAATGCGCCGTTCACTCGCCGGGTGGCCCAGCTCCCGGCTGAGCGTGAGCAAGGAATCGCGGGTGACGCCGGGCAGCAGTGAACCGGACAGCTCCGGCGTGACGATCTCCGCATTGGGGCCGGAACCGAAGACGAAGAACAGGTTCATCCCGCCCATCTCCTCGACCCAGCGCCGTTCCACCGCGTCCAGCCACACGACCTGGTCGCAGCCTTTCTCCGCCGCCTGCGCCTGCGCGGCCAAGGATGCCGCATAGTTGCCGCCGGTCTTGGCCGCGCCGGTCCCGCCGGGCGCTGCCCGGACATACTCGGTGGACCACCACACGCTGACCGGCTTGACGCCGCCCGCGAAATACGGACCGGCAGGCGAGGCGATGAGGCAGTAGACGTAGCTCGACGAGGGACGCACGCCGAGGCCAACCTCGGTGGCGAACACGAACGGCCGCAGGTACAACGACGCCTCGCCGCCACCCGCGGGCACCCACGGCCGGTCGACGGCGATGAGCTCGCGCAGGGATTGCAGGAACAGTTCCTCGGGCAGCCGCGGCATGCCGAGCCGGTCGGCGGACCGGGCCATCCGTGCGGCGTTCTGATCGGGCCGGAAGGAGGCGATCGACCCGTCCGGCTGGGTGTAGGCCTTGAGACCCTCGAAGATCTCCTGGCCGTAGTGCAGCACCATGGTGGCCGGGTCGAGGGTGAACGGGCCGTACGGCACCACGCGGGGGTCGTACCACCCGGTGCCCGCCTCATAGTCGATGACGACCATGTGATCGGTCATGAAGCGGCCGAAACCCGGCGCGGCGTGGATCTCGGCGAGGCTGCCGGCGCCGATCGGAGCCGGGTGGGGCTCACGTCTGAAGGTGGCCGGCTCGGGTCCGGAGGTGGCGGGCGCGGTCGTCATGACGCCAGGATATCGCGATACTAGGACGTCCAAGTATCGGGTATTCGCGAGCCGCCGATCCAGCACCGGCCGGGCTCGCGGCGGCGGAACCCGAAGCGCCCTATCGCACGTGGGACGGTACGAAAGGCGGCTTCACGACGCGGACCCGCATCCGCCGTCCGCGGACGTCGACCGCGATCTCGTCGTTCTCGCTCACCCCGGCGGCGGTGTCGATCAAAGCAAGCCCGATTCCCTGCCCCAGGGTGGGCGAGAAGGTCCCCGATGTGGTCTCGCCGATCCGCTTTCCGTCGGCGTCCAGCACGCCCAGGTGACCGCGCAGCACTCCACGGTCCAGCGCCAGCAGGCCCCACAACGACCGGACCGGACCGGCCCCCTTCTCCGCCAGCAGGGCATCCCGGCCGAAGAAGGCGGGCTTTCGCCAGCCGACCGCCCAGCCGACCCGCGCCTGCACCGGGCTGATCTGCGGGCTCAGGTCCTGCCCGTGCAAGGCGTACCCCATCTCGGTGCGCAGCGTGTCCCGCGCCCCCAGCCCGGCCGGCCGGCCGCCGCGCAGGCCGGCCTCGTGCAGCAGCGCGTCCCACACCAACGGCGCCGCATCCCAGGCCGGCAGCAGTTCGTACCCGTGCTCGCCGGTGTAGCCGGTGCGGCACACCCGCACCCGCTGCCCTTCGAAATCCGCGTCAACCCACGCCATGTAGTCAAGGGCGGTGGGCAGCCCGAGGGACTCGACGACCTCCGCCGCGGCGGGTCCCTGAACGGCGATCACGCCGAAATCCCTGTGCCGGTTCACCACCGACACCTCCGGCGGCGCCGACGCGACCAGGGCCTGCACCACCGCGGCGGTGTTCGCCGCGTTCGGCACCAGGAACACCTCGTCATCGGACACCAGGTAGGCGATCAGGTCGTCGATGACGCCACCGGATCCGTTGCAGCACATGGTGTACTGCGCCTGACCCGGCGCGATCCGGGACAGGTCCGCGGTCAGGCTGTCGTTGACGAACCGGGCAGCACCCGGACCGGTGACCGATGCCTTGCCCAGGTGGGAGACGTCGAACACGCCAACCGCGGTGCGCACCGCGGTGTGCTCGGCCATCACCCCCGCCCCCGCGTAAGAGATCGGCATGTCCCAGCCACCGAAGGCGCCCATCGTCGCGCCCAGGGCCACGTGCCGGGTGTGCAGCGGCGAGTGCAGCAGGGATTCCTCGGTCGAGCCGGGATCGTCGGAGTCAGCCATGATCCAGACCGTAACCCGCGCCGCGTGCGCATGCGCACGCCTACTACCGTGCAGTGTCCGAGCACGACTGTCGTTTCGTACTCTCCGGACTGCACGGACCGGTCGCCATCGTTCGATCCGCACCATTGCCACCGTTACCGCTATTTGCCCCCATTGCCCGAGGAGCACCTCCACCCATGACGCGACTGAGCCTGTCCATTGCCTCTCCCAGCACCACGGCGGCCGACTCCCTCGTGCTGGGCGTGTACCAGGGGGAGGACGGGCCCGCGGCGGCCGACCCGGAGTTCGACGCAGCGGTCCAGGCGTTGGCGCTGGCCGGCGCCGCCGGCAAACCGGGCACGGTGACCACCATTCCGGCAGCCGGCCTGGTCAGTGCCGAGCGGATCATCGGTGTCGGGTTGGGTCGACCACCGGCCGAGGGCGACACGGCAGAGCAGAGCGCCGCGCACCGCGAGAGGGTGCGGCAGGCTGCCGGCGCGGCATCGCGGTCCGCGGCCGGCCGGAAGAAGGTTGTCTCGACCCTGTCGCGGATCGACCTGGGCGCGGCCGCCGAGGGGCATCTGCTGGGTGCCTACGTCTTCGACACCTATAAGGCCGCCGGCCCACCTCCCGTTGACCAGCTTGTGCTCAGTGTCCCGTCCGCTGACAAGAACGCCAAGGCCGAGCTTCTTCGCGCCGAGATCACCGTGGAGGCAGTCGCTTTCGCTCGCAGCCTGGTGAACTCGGCGCCGAACGACCTTCCCCCCCGCGGTGTTCGCCGACCGTGCTGCCGCAGCGGCCCGCGAGGCGGGGCTGACGGTCCAGGTGCTGGACGAGAAGGCGCTGGCCAAGGGCGGCTACGGCGGGATCATCGGGGTCGGATCCGGCTCGTCCCGACCGCCGCGGCTGGTCCGGGTCAGCTACAGGCCGGCCGGAGCGAAGGCCTCGGTCGCGCTGGTCGGCAAGGGCATCACCTTCGACTCGGGCGGCCTGTCGATCAAGCCGGCCGCGAAGATGGATCAGATGACCAGCGACATGGCCGGCGCCGCCGCCGTCGTCGCAACGGCTATCGCCGCCGCCAAGCTGCACCTGCCGATCGCGGTCACCGCCACCGCCGCACTGGCGGAGAACCTGCCGTCCGGCACCGCCTATCGGCCCGGTGACGTGCTGCGGCATTACGGCGGTGCCAAGGGCAAGGGCACCGGGAAGACCGTGCACGTGCTGAACACCGATGCCGAGGGGCGCCTGGTGCTGGCCGACGCGATCGTGCGGGCCTGCGAGGACAACCCCGACTACCTGTTGGAGACCGCCACGCTGACCGGTGCCCAGGTGGTGGCTCTTGGCAACCGGACGATGGGCGTGATGGGTTCACCGGCACTGCGCGACCGGGTGGCCGAACTGGCGCGCGAGGTGGGCGAGGGGGGCTGGGCGATGCCCTTGCCCGAGCATCTGCGGGAGGGTCTGGACTCGCCGCTGGCCGACCTGGCGAACATCGCCGGCGAGCCGGGCGGCGGGATGCTGGTGGCGGGGCACTACCTGGCGGCCTTCGTCCCCGACGGCCTGGATTGGGCGCACCTGGACGTCGCCGGGCCCGCCTTCAACAGCGGCAAACCATACGGTTACACCGGGTCCGGCGGGACCGGTGTTCCGGTACGGACGCTGCTCGCCGTGCTGCAGGACATCGCCACCCCTTGAGGTGCCGGTCCGCCCGGCTGACCGGCCGGCCCATCGGTCCGTCAGCGGTCCGGTGAGTCGCCGAGCGCGTCACGTTGGGCGCGCTCACGCAGGATGTTCTGCCGACGCGAGTAGTCCCGCATCCGTTGGGGGTACCCGACCACGGTGGCGTCGTAGATCGGCAATGAATTGTCGTGCGCGAACTCGCGTGCCGCCTTCGGCGAGGCGATCCGCCGCCGGGTGAACTCCCCGTCGTGCGCGACCAGCACCACGCTGGTCTCGGTCACGGCCGTCTTCGGTTCCACGTAGATCTCCACACCGCGCCGGAGCGACGCCCAGAGGGCCAGCTCCTCCGTCACCGCCTTGCGTTCGGACCGCTTGGGACGCGACGGTCCGCGTCGCAACCAGGAGAACATTCCCATGACCTCTATCGCCGCCTACTCGCTCATTTCTCCCGGGTTCGGGTGTCTCGATCCGCCTTCGGCGAACAGCTGCTGGAGTTGGCATCGAGAATCCGCTGACCGGCGTTGACCTCCAGTGTTCCCGATGTCCACACCGATGGTCCGGCGATCGTCGGGTGATCCGTGCCGAACAGGTGTCGATCCGATGCTGATCAGCCCAGTTGATCAGCCAAGCCACGGATGGGGAACAGCAGAGCTGGGCGCGAATCGGCGTCCGTCGGGTGCTGCGCGGGTTCCGCCCACGGTTCCGAGTCATCCTGGACGCGGCGCACCCACAGGGCGCCGGGACGCGGAGGATGCCAAGATGGACAACGCGCCGGACCGGGCGGGTTGTGCACGCGACGCATCACATCCGCCCGTCCAGCGGAACCCCGTTGCACCGTCCCGATACCGCGAGCCGATCCACCAGCTTCATCCCACGGCCCCATCTCTCGGCCCCATCTCTCGGAGCCGATTCCGCAGCAGAGTCACCGCGAACCGAGGAGCAGTCATCCGATGAGCGATACCAACGTCGACCTGGTCGTTCTCGGCGGGGGGTCCGGCGGCTACGCCGCGGCCCTGCGCGCCGCTGAGCTTGGCTCGTCGGTGGTGCTGATCGAGAAGGATAAGGTCGGCGGCACCTGCCTGCACTGGGGCTGCGTCCCGGCCAAGACCCTGCTGCATGCCGCCGAGGTCGCCGACGAGGCCAAGGACGGGCCGTCCATAGGCGTCACCACCACCTTCACCGGCGTCGACGTGCCCGCCCTGCTCAAGTACAAGGACGGCATCATCAACCGGCTCTACAAGGGACTGCAGGGGCTGATCAAGTCCCGCAAGATCCAGGTCGTCGAGGGCGAGGGCAAGTTCGTCGGCCCGAACACCGTTGTGGTCGGCGGCGACCGGTTTATCGGCAAGGACGTGGTGCTGGCCACGGGTTCCTACGCGCGGTCGTTGCCGGGTTTGGAGATCGAGGGCCGGGTCATCACCTCGACCCAGGGCTTGAGCCTGGAGTGGATCCCGGAGACCGCCATCGTGCTGGGCGGCGGCGTCATCGGCGTCGAGTTCGCCTCGACCTGGGCGTCCTTCGGTACCAAGGTGACCATCGTCGAGGCGCTGCCCACGCTGGTCCCGCTGGAGGATCCCTGGGCGTCCAAACTGCTGGAGCGCGCGTTCCGCAAGCGCAAGATCGACTTCAAGACCGGCGTCCGGTTCCAGGGTGTCAAGCAGGACGACTCGGGGGTGACGGTGAGTCTGGAGGACGGCACGACGCTGACCGCCGACCTGCTGCTCGTCGCCGTCGGCCGGGGGCCGTACACCGCCGGGTGCGGGTACGAGGAGGCGGGCATCACCATGGACCGCGGCTGGGTGATCACCGACGAGCGGCTGCACACCAACCTGCCGCACGTCTACGCCGTCGGCGACATCGTGCCGGGCCTGCAGCTGGCGCACCGCGGCTTCCAGCAGGGCATCTTCGTGGCCGAAGAGATCGCCGGGCTGAACCCGAGAGTGATCCCGGACGCGGAGATCCCGAAGATCACCTACTGTGACCCCAACGTCGCCTCCGTCGGCCTCACCGAGGCGAAAGCCAAAGAGGTGCACGGTGATTCGGCGATCGAGAGCTACGTCTACGACCTCGGCGGGAACGGCAAGTCGCAGATCCTGAAAACCGCGGGCGGGGTCAAACTCGTCCGGGTCAAGGACGGCCCGATCGTCGGCATGCACCTGGTCGGCGCCCGGGTCGGCGAACTGCTGGGCGAGGCCCAGCTGATCGTCGGCTGGGAGGCCCACCCAGAGGACGTCGCGCCCTACCTGCACGGTCACCCGTCGCAGTACGAGGCGGTCGGCGAGGCGATCCTCGCGCTGGCCGGAAAGCCGCTGCACGTCCACGACTGAGGTTCCGAATCCCTCTGCACTGATCAAATCGCTGATCAAATCCTGATATTCCGGCCCACCCACCCGGCCCGCTGAACCACAGCCGCCCCGAACCCGCTATCCGAGTCCACGACACCCGGTTACAGGCAGGAGATTCACCTCATGTCCCACTCCGTCCAGATGCCGGCGCTCGGTGAGAGCGTCACCGAGGGCACCGTCACCCGCTGGCTGAAGGCCGTCGGCGAAGAGGTCGCGGTCGACGAACCGTTGCTCGAGGTCTCGACGGACAAGGTCGACACCGAGATCCCGTCCCCGTACGCCGGCGTGCTCGAGAAGATCATCGTCGGCGAGGACGAGACCGCTGAGGTGGGCGCCGAACTCGGGGTGATCGGCGACGGGTCAGGGTCATTGGGCAACGGGGACGGCGGTGGGACTGCCGCGGCGCCGGAGCCCGCTCCCGAACCGGAGGCGGTGCCCGCACCGCAGGCCTCTGCCCCGGCCGAGGCCCCCTCCACCGACACCGACGCACCGGCCGAGAAGCCGACCGCCGGCACCGGCGGCTCCACCGGATCAGGCACCTCGGTGACGCTGCCGGAGATGGGCGAGTCCGTCACCGAGGGCACCGTCACCCGCTGGCTCAAGGCCGTCGGTGACCAGGTCGCCGTCGACGAACCGCTGGTCGAGGTGTCCACCGACAAGGTCGACACCGAGATCCCCTCCCCCGTCGCCGGCACCCTGCTGGAGATCAGCGTCGGTGAGGACGAGACCATCCAGGTGGGTGGCCAGCTCGCGGTCATCGGTGACGCCGGTGCCGCGCCGGCCGCTGCCCCTGCACCCGAACCTGCGCCGGAACCGGCCAAGCCCGCGGCCCCGCCTGCGGCACCCGCCCAGGCCGCTCCGCCCAGCCCGCCGACTCCCCCGACCCCCGCGGCGCCACCGGCTCCGGCGGCCGCTCCCGCGGCACCCGCCCCGGCCCCAGCCGTGCAGGCAATCCCGCCCGCGAAGGTGCCCGAGGGCACCTATGTCACTCCGGTGATCCGCAAGCTCGCCGCGGACAGCGGAGTCGACCTGTCGACCGTGAAGGGCACCGGGGTCGGCGGACGCATCCGCCGCGAGGACGTCGCGGCGGCCGCGGAAGCCGCCAAGGCAGCCGCGGCGGCACCCGCAGCCCCCGCGGCGGCCTCCGCCCCCTCAGCACCGGCAGCCGGGGGCGCGCCCACGCCCGACGCCGCCGCCACCGCGCTGATCGGCACGACCGTCAAGCTGCCGCGCATCCGGCAGTCCATCGCCAAGAACATGAAGTTCGGCCTGGACACTGCCGCGCAGCTGACCACCGTGACCGAGGTCGACGTCACCAGGGTCGCGCAACTGCGGGCCAGGGCCAAGTCCGGATTCGCCGCCAGGGAGGGCGTGAACCTGTCGTTCCTGCCGTTCTTCGTCAAGGCCGCCATCGAGGCCCTGAAGGCCTACCCGGTGATCAACTCGTCGCTGTCCGAGGACGTCAAGGAGATCACCTACCACAGCAACGTCAACCTGGGCGTCGCGGTGGACACTCCGCGCGGGCTGATCGTCCCGATCATCCAGGGCGCCGACGATCTGAACATCGGCGGCCTGGCGCGGAAGATCGCCGACCTGGCCAAGCGCACCCGGGACAACAAGATCGGACCTGACGAGCTGTCCGGCGGCACCTTCACCATCACCAACACCGGTTCGGTGGGCGCGCTGTTCGACACCCCGATCTTCGTGCCGCCGCAATCGGCCATCCTCGGGACCGGCGCCATCGTCAAGCGGCCGATGGTGATCACCGATGCCGACGGCAACGACGTGATCGCGATCCGGTCGATGGCCTACCTCGCGATGTCCTACGACCACCGGAACATCGATGGCGCCGATGCCTCGCGGTTCCTGGCCGCGGTCAAGAAGCGGATCGAGGGCGGCGAATTCGAGGGCGAGGTCGGCCTGTAACACGCCCGGCCGCAGACACACCAACGACTCGGGGGGACTATCACCCATGCGCATCGTGGCAGCGGGGGTGAGCGGGTTCATCGGAACCCGGCTCACCACCGCCTTGACTGACGCCGGTCACCAGGTCACCCGGCTGACCCGTACCGGGCCGACCGGGCCCGGGGAGAGTCACTGGGACCCGGACGCCGGCCAACCGGACAGCGCCGTGCTGGAGGGCGCGGACGCGGTGATCAACCTGTGCGGCGCCGGGGTCGGTGACAAGCGCTGGACCCACGACTACAAGCGGCTGCTGTGGTCCTCGCGGATGAACCCGACGCGGCTGCTGGCGGGTGAATGCGCAAGGCTCGAGATTCCGGTGCTGATCAACGCCTCCGCCGTCGGGTACTACGGCGCGCACGGTCCCGAGATCGTCACCGAAGTGACCCCGCCCGGCGACACCTTTCTGGCCAGGCTGTGCGTCGACTGGGAGGCGGCCACTGCCGCTGCCAGGCAGGCCGGGGTCCGGGTGGTCAACCTGCGCAGCGGGCTGGTGCTCGGCAAGGAGAGCGGCCTGCTGCCCAAGCTGACGCTGCTGACTCGCTTGATGCTGAACGGCAAGCTGGGCTCCGGCGAGCAGTTCTGGCCGTGGGTGTCGCTGACGGACGAGATCCGTGCCGTCCTGCATCTGCTGACCGCCCCGGTGGACGGAGCGGTGAACATCACCGGCCCCTACCCGGTGACCAACGCCGAATTCACCCAGGAGCTGGGAAAGGCACTGCACCGTCCGGCGCCGTGGATCGTGCCCGGCTTCGCGCTGCACCTGGTTCTCGGCGAGTTCGCCGGCGAGGTGCTGAGCGGGCAGAAGGCGCTTCCCGTGGTGCTGCACGAGTCCGGGTTCGAGTTCGAACACCGCACGCTATCGGAGGCGCTGGCCGCGGAGATGGCCTGACGTTTTTCGACCGCAAGCGGAAAGTGATACCACAGTGGTATCACTGTGGCGTACTGTCGATGCCATGGCGATGACCCTTCGGTTGGATGATGATCTCGACACCCAGGTCGAACGGCTCGCGGTGGCGCAAGGGATCAGCAAGCAGCAATTGTTGGTGCGAGCAACGCGCGAGTACGTGGCCAGGGAAGGCCGCATCGCACGCACCGTTGCCAACGCGGATCGGATCGTCGCGGAGAACGCCGGTCTGCTGGACCGTCTCGGCCAGTGACCGGGCCCGGGGCGACCGGATCCAACCTGGCTGAAGAACAGGACCACCTGACCGACGACGAAGCGTTCGCCGTCGTCGACCGTTCGGGGTTTCACGTCCGCGACGCGGGCCTGCTGTCCTCTGCGATCGCTCGGCCCCGGACCACTGTTTTCGGCGAGGACGCCTATCCCGACCTGGCGACCAAAGCCGCCGCGTTGTTCGAATCGCTGGTGCGCAACCACCCCTTGCTGGACGGCAACAAGCGGCTGGCGGTCGTGCTGACCTGGACCTTCCTGCTCAACAACGGCTTCCGACTCGAACACACCGAAGACGACGCCTACGACTTCACCATCGCGGCCGCCTCAGGGGAGCTGACCCTGCAAGAAATCCGGGAGTGGTTGTCCTCGCACCTGCGACCGGCGTGACGCCCCGTCCGCGCGAGTCACGGACCGGCTCAGTGCTCGTACGGATCGTCCGGCTGCGGCACCGGCGTCATCGACGTCACCGTCACCGTCGGCACGTACCCGTTGTCCATGGTCGCGGTGTTCGGCACCACCGTGACAACCGAGTCGACCCAGGTGTCGGCGGGGAACGGCGGGTCACCGGCGATGTGCAGCTGCATCGGGTTCGCGTCGGCCGCGCAGCAACTGATCACGATCCGGGCCACGGTGTAGCCGTCGGTGTACCCGTCACCCGGCGGCGCGATGAACCCGGTCACCGTCACCGGGACCCCCTCGACCGAGTTGTCCGCGTCGTACAGCGCCCGCAGGATCATGTCCTTCATCCCGACGGACGGGTTGTCAACCGCCGGAAGTGCCGGGAAATGCATGGTCCGGCGCGACCCCGTCGAGTCCGCCGCGGAGCCGCTGCCGTCGTTGAACTTGTATCCCCCACCGCCGCCGGCGCCATCTTTGCTGGTCGAGTTGTCCCTGGCGACAACGTCCACCCCGGCCAGTGCCTGCGAGCTGGCGTTTCGCGCGACGGCGTCCGCGCCCAGCGCGGGTGGAGCGACCAGCAGCAGCACCAGTACCGGGATCAGCAGCAGCCACGGCGCCTTGGACTTGTCGTGGTCATGATCATGGGGGTCGCGGACCACCGGAGCACCCGTGGCTGACTTCTGCGTCGCGCCAGCCCGGTCCTTCTTGGCGTCGGCGCGCATCGCCAGGACGAGCGACAGCACCCCGACCAGCACCAGGATCCCACCGCCGATGAGCAGCAGCGGGGCGAATCCCGGTCTGACGTAGGAAGTGAACCGGTGGGACAGCGTGATGGAGATCAGCAGCCCGCCCAGCAGGGCGACCACGATCGACTGGGTTTCCTTGTTCACGGCACGGTCACCATCACGGTCACCATCCCCAGAACAGCAGGCCGACGACTGTCCCGACGACGACGGCAACCCCGAAGGTCAGCGGCGCGAACCGCACCGCGAACTTGCGTCCGAACACCCCGGCCTGCATCGCCGCGAGCTTGACGTCGACGGCGGGCCCGACGGTCAGGAACACCAGCTTGCCGACCACCGGGATGGTGGAGAACGAGGCGGCGACGAACGCGTCCGCCTCAGAGCACAACGCCAGGATGAACGCCAGACCGGCCATCAGGGCGATGGACAGGAACAACGACGATCCGATGCCCTCCATGATGTGCGCGGGCACGATCGTCTTGAACGTCGCGGCGGCGGCAGCGCCGATCACCAGGAACCCTGCGGCCTGGGTGAAGTCACCGAGAACGGTCGACAGGAACACCCGCCACCCGGACTGCCCGTCAGCGGCGACCGGCACCCGTGGCTTCATCCACTCCGGCCGGCCGATCCGCTCCCAAGTCCAGCCGACGATGACCGCGGTCAGCAGCCCGGCCGCCAGCCTGGCCCAGACCATCATCGGTTCGCTGGTGAACGCCACCGCGGTCGCGATCAGCACGATCGGGTTGATCGCGGGCGCCGACAGCATGAACGCCAGCGACGCGGACGGCCGGACACCCCGCTCGATCAGCCGGTTGGAGATCGGCACCGACCCGCACTCGCACCCGGGCAGTGCCGCGCCGCACACGGTGGCCGCCGGCACCGCCAGCGCGGCGCTGCTGGGCATGATCCTGGCGAACACCCGGGCCGGAACGAACGCCGCGATCGCCCCGGACACCACAACACCCAGCACCAGGAACGGGGTGGCCTGCACGCAGATGGCCACGAACACCGTCGACCAGCTCTGCATGACGGGCTGGTTGAGCCAGCTGGCCAGCGGGCCGCGCAGCACGATGGCCAGCAGCAGCACGGCCCCGAACAGCTCCAGCGAACCCGGCCGATAGCCGCGCTTGGCGGCCGGCGCCTCGCCGCCGAGCGAGTCGTCGGGTGCCGGCGGATCGACGCCGAGCGAGTCGTCGGGTGCCGGCGGATCGACGTCGACCGGCGTCCCAGTGGTGTCCCGTGACGTCATCCGGCCGCCCCGTGCGCGACCGCAGGGGTGCCAGGGTCGACTGCTCCCCCACTACCCAGCCCGGGATCCACCTGGTTGGGGACCGCTCCGCCGAACCGCCGATTCCGGGAGGCGTAGATCTCGACCGCCCGCCACAGCTCGCGGCGGTCGAAATCCGGGAACAGGGTGTCCAGGAAGACCAGCTCGGCGTACGCGGACTGCCAGAGCAGAAAATTGCTGGTCCGCTGCTCGCCGGACGAGCGCAGGAAGAGGTCGACGTCGGGCATGTCGGGTTCGTCCAGGTACCGTGCCAGCATTCGCTCGTCCACCTTCGTGGGGTCGATCCGGCCCGCCGCGGCCAGAATGGCGATCGCTTTCGCGGCGTCGGCAATCTCGGCGCGGCCGCCGTAATTGACACACATGGTCAACGTCAGAACGCTGTTGCGGGCGGTCAGTTGCTCGGCGACCTCCAGTTCGCGGATCACGCTGCGCCAGAGCTTCGGCCGCCGGCCCGCCCAGCGGACCCGCACCCCGAGGGCGTGCATGTCATCCCGACGCCTGCGGATGACGTCCCGGTTGAACCCCATCAGGAAGCGCACCTCGTCCGGCGACCGCCTCCAGTTCTCGGTCGAGAACGCATACGCCGACAAGTACTTGACGCCGATCTCGATGGCGCCCTCGACGACGTCGAAGAGTGCGGCCTCACCGCGCTTGTGACCCTCGGTCCGGGGCAGTCCGCGCGCCTTGGCCCACCGTCCATTGCCGTCCATCACCAGTGCGACGTGCCGCGGAACGCCATCGGCCGTCAGCACCGGCGGCAGGGCGCCACTGGGGTGCGGTGCCGGGCGTGCAGGAAACGTCATGACACCGCCCGGCTAGAGGGCGCCCGGTTGGGTGCGTCGACCGGGGCGTAGGTCGCGATCACCACCGGCACCGGTGACACGGCCAGATCCGCTGCCGCGATCATTTCGGTGGGCCCGGCGGGTGCGGCGGGATCAGCGATGTCGGACTGCACCTTCGCGCGGTCGATCGGGGCGAATTCGCCTATCCGGTCGACCATCGGCAACGACCGCAACCCGCGCTCCAGATGCCATTGCAGCAGCGCCGCGACCAGCCCGGAGGCCTCCCGGCAGGCGGCGGGCTCCGCGGACTCGGCGACCGGCCAGGCTCCGTCGGCAAGGGCGGCCATCAACTCGATGGTGGCCGGGGCGGGGCGGGCCGCGCCCACCGCTCCCGCGCCTCGACAGTGGGCGCACAGCAACCCTCCGGACGGGACGTGGAAGGCCGTATGCGGTCCCGGCTCGCCGCACCGCGCGCAGTCGTTGAGCGCGGGCGCCCAGCCGGCCAGCGCCATGGCACGCAGCAGGAACGCGTCCAGGATCAGCGAGGGTTCGCGCCTGCTCTCGGACAGCGCACGCAGCGCCGACACCACCAGCAGGTACAGCCGCAGCGACGGCTCGCGTTCCTCCGCGGTCATCCGTTCTGCGGTCTCCGCGATAGCCGTGGCGCAGGTGTAGCGCGGGTAGTCGGCCGCCAGCACCGGTCCGAAGGGATCGAGCGTCTCGGCCTGGGTGACGATGTCCAGATTCCGGCCGGCGTACAGCTGCAGGTCGACGTGGCTGAACGGTTCCAACCGGCCGCCGAACTTGCTCCTGGTCCGCCGCACACCCTTGGCCACTGCCCGCACCCGCCCCTCGCGCCTGGTGAGCAGGGTGACGATGCGGTCGGCCTCGCCGAGTTTCGTCACGCGCAGCACCACAGCGGCGTCGCGGTACACAGTCACCTGGCCCATGGTGCCACCATGACGCCTGACATCCGGCGTCCGGCGCACGATCAGCCCGACCGGAAATCGGCTGCCCACCTCGTCACCCGACACCTCGGCAGCGCAGCGAACCGCCCGCTCCGGGAGCCGGTGCCGGCGGCCGGCTCGCCCTTGGTTGATCGGCTGACGGCCTGCATCAGTCCGTGCACTAGCCTGACTTCAGCACACCCCCACCGGTCGTCGACAACACTGTGCCGGTTCGACTCTCACCCACGTCAACGTCGCCGAAAGGTGGTCGCATGAGCTCCACCCCGACCGTCCGCGCGGCCCAGCCGGAGGACGCCGACGCGTTCGCGGCGTGCCACCTGGCCTGCTGGCGCGAGGCGTACGAGGAGTTGTGGGGCGCCGAACGGTTCGACGAGTTCGATGTCCAGCGGATGGCTGTCCGTCGGCGCAAGGAGATCGAAGCCGGCATCGCCCAGCATTTCCTCGGCGAACTCGACGGCGAGGTGATCGGCATCGCCATCGCCGGTCCGACCAGGGACGCCGACGCGCCCACCGAGCAGGAGCTCTACGGGATCTACGTGCGAGCCGCCCACCAGGGCAGCGGGCTGGCCGACGATCTGCTGGACTCCACGCTGGGAGATCGGCCCGCTTCGCTCTGGGTGTACCGCGACAACCCACGGGCGAGCGCGTTCTACGTCCACCACGACTTCATCCCCGACGGCGACGAGCGCACCGACTCGGTCGGCATCCTGGAGATCCGCATGGTGCGCCACTGAGCCGTTGTCTCTGCGAATGGGGTTGTGTTCCGTTGCCCCGGCGGAGCAACGATGGTAGGGCGACACCGCGTCGGCTGGCATGCTGGAGCCCGTGAGTCGAGTAACGGTCCGGACACCGGTTCGCCGGTTCCACAACGGGGTGTTCACCTCGCGCCCGGACATGGTTGCCGGCGAGGAACCGCTGGAGATCCGGATCGGCGGCCGGTCGTTGACCGTGACAATGCGCACGCCCGGGCATGACATCGAGCTGGTCCACGGGTTCCTGCACGCCGAGGGGCTCATCGCGGCCGCCGACGACATCTCGGAGATCAGATACTGCGACGGCGTGGATGAGCAGGGACGGAACACCTACAACGTCCTGGACGTCACGCTGTCACCCACTGCCACCTCCCCCCCCCCCCCCCCCCCCCCCCCCCCCCCCCCCCCCCCCCCCCCCAAAACCCCCCCCCCCCCCCCCCCCCCCCCCCCCCCCCCCCCCCCACCCCCCCCCCCACCCAACGAGCCGCGGGGGGGGGGGGGATGTTGGGGTGTGG
>JBBQGJ010000076.1:0-20978 GCA_038322925.1 Mycobacteriales bacterium | reverse complement strand
CGGCAGCCGAGTCCTGCGCGAAGGTGTACAGCGGGTGCCCGCCGTAGAGCACCTGAGTGGTCCCATCGGTCCGGGTCGCGGTCGACAGCTTCTTGGCGGAGGCGTCCCCGGCAGCGGTGGGGTCACCGGTGGTGGTCAGCGGGGGCCAGGCTGTCGCGCACGCGTCGTAGCACCCGGAGGATCCCTGAGGATCAGCGTCGAACGCGTACAAGGTCCGGTTCTGACCGTCGACCAGGAAGACGCCCAAGCTGCCGCCGGTGGAGCTCACCTCCGCACTGGAGGCCGCATCGGCCGATCCGGTTGGCGTTGGCGTCGACCTCGCCGTTGGCGACGTGCTACCGCATCCCGCAAGCAGCACGGCGGCGGCCGTCAGTGCGCCAACCCATCCGGCGACCGAACGCACACTGCTCCGTCTACCGGACATCCCGTGTTCCTCCCCTGTGACCCAGCACCCTATTGGGGAAGCCTATTCGAGCCGTGCGTTATCACCTGTCACGGCGGTCACGACAGCGCGGGAATCGCTGCAGACGAGGAGGGCGCGGGCGATGGCGACGCGGACCATCACAACCGGGCGCGGTCCCTCCGAATGGAATCGGGGTGGCGCGGCAGCCCAACAGTGGGCTGCCGCATCCGGACATCGGGCGGCTCACAGGTCGGCGGCGGACTCCCCTCGCTGGTGGACGTCGGGCAGGCTGGTGCGATAGCGATTACCCAACTCGCGCAGGGTTTCCGGTTCGATTTCGCCGTTCACTCGCAGTCGGGCCAACCCGCCGTCCGGGAACACGTCGAGCCGCACGTGCGTCACCGGCGCTGTCGTGGCGCGCCGAAGAAATGCCGGGTGTCGGGCTGCAGCCTGGTCTTCGGCACCAGCTCCACCCAAGCGGCTTCGTCCTCGAGATCGGCCGCGGTGGAGTCGATCCCGCGCAGGGAAGCCGACCCGGCCGAGTTGCCGATGAAGTAGGACGTGTCGATCTCGACCCGCCGCACGGATCCGCGGGCGGCCAACCGGACCGTGACGTGGTCGTTGCCGCTGTCCCGGCGCCGGGCGCCCATCCGTCGCCCATGATGTGCGCCCGGTCCGGACGCAGAATGTTCAGCGGCGAGGAATAGAACATGTTCGAGCAGTCGATGACGGTCCCGCCGTTCTCCAGGCCCGCCAGATCGATGGTGCCGGTCAGCAACCGGGGGTCGGGCATCGGGTCGCCGTGCACCCGGAAACGGGCCACGCCACCGTCCGGATAGATGGTCAGCCGGACATGCGTGTACCGGTGCGCATCGCTGACGTCGAAGGGATTCTCACTGTCCCCCTTGACTTCCGACTTCTCGACCACGGTGACCCAATTGGCCGACGTCAACTCCTGGAGTACACGGCGGGTTCCGGCTTGATCAGATTCTCCCGCTCGGCGCACAGTTCGTCGTTGGCATAGACGACGCTGCCCGCCAGTGTGCGAGATGCCAGATCCGGCAACGGCCGGAAATCATGTGTCCTCATGCCTCTCCTCTTCTCAGGAGACGGCCGCGCCTCTTCTCAGGAGACGGCCGCGGCGGTCCCCGTTCGTCTCGACATCGGCGCTGATGTCGGTTCCACGAAGCCAGGTGCTGCGCACCCGCCCCGTGAGCGTTCGGCCGGCGTACGGCGTCACGGCGTTCTTGTGATAGAGCACATTCGGGTCGACCACCAGGGTCTCGTCCGGGGCGAAGACCGCGAAGTTCGCGTCGTTGCCCCGATCGAGCCCTTGCGGTCCAGGCCCACTTGAACCGCCGGGCGCTGGGCCATCCATCGGATGACGTCGGTCAGCGAGTGGCCGCGCCGGCGGGCCTCGGTCCAGATGGCCGGCAACCCCAATTGCAGGGAAGAAGTCTCGCCCCAGGCGGCGGCGAAATCACCGATGTCCAGCCGCTTCAACTCCGGCGTGCACGGTGAATCGTCGGAGACGATGACATCGATGGTGCCGTCGGCGACGGCCGCCCACAGCTCGTCCCGATTCGCCGCCTCCCGGGTCGGCGGGCAGCACTTGAATTCCGTTGCCCCGTCGGGTATCTCCTCGGCGGCGAAGATCAAGTAGTGCGGGCAGACCTCCGCGGTCAGCAGCAGTCCGTCCCGCCGCGCCGAGCGGATCAACGGCAGCGCGTCCGCCACGACAGGTGCAGGATGTGCGGCCGGCCTCGAGTGCAGCGGGCGGCCTCGATCACTTCGGCGATCGCCAGGTTCTACGCGCCACGTGGCCGGGAGGCCAGGAACGCGCCGTACCCGCGGCCGTCCGCGTTCGGCGCGTGTTCCAGGGCGTGCCCGTCCTCGGCATGCACGATCATCAGCCCGTCGAACTCCGCCACGGTTCGCACCGCGGAGGCGAATTCGGCGGGCTCAAGGTGCGGGAATTCTTCGACGCCGGAATCGGCCAGGAAGCACTTGAACCCGAACACGCCGGCGTCGTGCAAGGGTCGCAGGTCGGACACGTTGCCGGGAATGGCGCCGCCCCAGAAGCCGACATCGACGAAGCAGTTCTCTTCCGCTGCCTTGCGTTTCACCTCGAGGGCGGCAACATCGACGGTCGGCGGGAGGCTGTTCAGCGGCATGTCGACGATCGTGGTGACGCCGCCCGCCGCGGCCGCCCTGGTGGCGCTGGCAAAGCCCTCCCATTCGGTGCGGCCGGGGTCGTTGATGTACACGTGGGTGTCCACCAGGCGGGGCAAGAGGACCTCATCAAGAGCCAGCCGCACTACCCGATCGGCCGCGAGATCAGCCCCGAAATCGCCGACAGCGGCAATCCTTCCGCCGCGATCGGCAACCGTGCGCGCCACCTCGCCCTGGACGGTGATCGCCCGCGGGGCGTGCAGCACGAGGTCGTATTGCTCGGTCATGACGAACCCACCAGGTGCTCCGCCGCGATGCGCCGGGCGAGCTGCTCCAGCAGTGGCGCGGCGTTCGTCATTGATCGCTGCATGTCGGGCTCCAGGTCGTTCAAGCTGTAGGCCGCGGAAATCCCCGCGGCAGTGAGTTGTTCGGTGGTGAGCAGGCTGCGGCCGCATACCGCCACAACTGGAATCCCGGCTGCGCGAGCCGCCGCGGCGACACCGGCAGGTGCCTTGCCGTGCAGTGTTTGCTCGTCCAGCGACCCTTCGCCGGTCACCACCAGCCGGGCGCCGGCCAGCTGGCGATGGAACTCGACCAGCTCCAGCATCAAGTCGATGCCGGGACGCAGCTGCGCGCCGAGCAGGGCGATCGCCGCGAAGCCGACACCACCCGCAGCCCCGGCCCCGGCGGAGTCCCGGCGGTCGGAGCCGGTCGCGTCCGCAACAACGTCGGCCCACCTCCCCAGCGCCCCGTCCAGGCGCCTCACGTCATCCGGTGAGGCGCCCTTCTGCGCTCCGTAAACGGCAGCAGCCCCGTGCGGCCCGCTCAGCGGATTGTCCACATCGCAAGCCACCACGATCTCCGCATCCGCCAGGCGCGGATGCAGGCCGGCCAGGTCGAGCCGCTCGATGTGCTCCAAAGCCGCACCACCGTGAGCGATCTCGGCACCGTCCGCATCGAAAAGCCGACCACCCAGCGCGCTCACCATGCCCGCGCCGCCGTCAGTGCTCGCACTACCGCCGATGCCGAGCACGATCTTCCGGCAGCCGGCATCGAGCGCCGCGGCGATCACCTCGCCGGTGCCGCGGCTGCTCGCCGTCAGCGGTTCAAGACCGCCGGGCAACCGCGAGAGTCCCGACACATCAGCCAGTTCCACCACGGCGCGATCACCGCGCCGGGCGTACCGCGTCGCCACCGGCTCACCGGTCGGCCCGCTCGCCGTCACCGGAACCGCGGTGTACCCGGCCGCGATGGCGGCGGCGAGGGTGCCGTCGCCGCCGTCGGCCACCGGGACCACGACCACCACCGTGTTCGGGCACACCCCGCGGATCCCCGCGCGCACGGCCTCACCGGCGGCGGCGGCCGTCAGCGAGCCCTTGAACTTGTCGGAGGCAACCAGGACGTGAGTCATCGGCTCGGCTCAGTCCAGCAGGGCGATCGCGGTCGGGGCGTCCTCGCCGCGCTCGGCCATTTCTTCGAACTCGACGACGCCTGCGATGTCGGCGCCGCCCATCGAGATGTTGGTGACCCGCTCCAGGATGATCTCGACGACGACCGGAACGCGGTATTCCTGCATCAGCGCCTTGGCCTTTTCCAGCGCGGGCGCGATCTGGTCGGGGTCGAACACACGAACAGCCTTGCAGCCCAAACCTTCCGCGACCTCGACGTGGTCGAAGCCGTAGCCGCCGAGGTCGGGCGAATTCACGTTCTCGAACGACAACTGGACCTGGTAGTCCATCTCGAACCCGCGCTGCGACTGCCGGATCAGCCCGAGGTAGGCGTTGTTGACCACGACGTGGATGTACGGCCGGCTGAACTGCGCACCGACCGCCAGTTCCTCGATCATGAACTGGAAGTCGTAGTCACCGGAGAGCGCCACCACGGTCGCCCTCGGGTCGGCGGTGGCCACGCCCAGCGCCGCCGGCAGCGTCCAGCCCAGCGGACCGGCCTGCCCGCAGTTGATCCAGTTCCGCGGATGGAACACATGCAGGAACTGGGCACCGGCGATCTGCGAGAGCCCGATGGTGCTGACGTACCGGGTGTGCTCGTCGAACGCCTTGTTCATCTCCTCGTACACCCGCTGCGGCTTGATCGGGACGTTGTCGAAGTGGGTGCGCCGCTGCAGGGTCGACTTGCGGACCTGGCATTCCTCGGCCCAGACCCCGTAATCCGGAAGGTCAGAGGCGGCGGCCCGCTCCCGGGCCACCTCGACGAACAGTTCCAGGGCTGCCCTGGCATCGGACACGATGCCGTAGTCGGGGGCGAATACCCGGCCGACCTGCGTCGGCTCGATGTCCACGTGGACGAATTTCCGCCCCCTGCTGTAGACGTCCAGCGACCCGGTATGCCTGTTGGCCCAACGGTTTCCGATGCCGAGCACGAAATCTGATTCCAGCATGGTGGCGTTGTCGTAGCGGTGCGAGGTCTGCAGGCCGACCATGCCGGCCATCAGCGGATGGTTGTCCGGGATGGCGCCCCAGCCCATCAGCGTCGGGAAGACCGGGACACCGGTCAGTTCCGCGAACTCGACCAGCAGGTGCGCGGCGTCGGCGTTGATGATCCCGCCGCCCGCGACGATCAACGGCCGCTCCGAGGCGGCCAGCAGGTCGAGGGCCTTCCCGATCTGCGCGCGGCTGGCGGCCGGCTTGTACACCGGCAGGGGTTGGTAGGTCTCGGGATCGAAGTCGATCTCGGTGAGTTGCACGTCCACCGGCAGGTCGATGAGCACCGGACCCGGCCGGCCCGACCGCATCAGGTGGAACGCCTGCTGGAACGCGCCTGGCACCTGGGCGGCCTCCAGCACCGTCATGGCCATCTTCGTCACCGGGGATGCTATAGCTGTTATGTCCAAGGCCTGGAAGTCCTCCTTGTGCAGCCGAGCCACCGGCGCCTGCCCGGTGACGCACAGGATCGGGATGGAGTCGGCGGACGCCGAGTACAGCCCGGTGATCATGTCGGTGCCGGCCGGCCCGGACGTGCCGATGCACACCCCGATGTTGCCCGGTGTGGCGCGGGTGTAGCCCTCGGCCATGTGCGAGGCACCCTCGACGTGACGGGCCAGGATGTGGGAGATCTCGCCCTGGTCACGCATCGCTCGGTAGAAGGGGTTGATGGCGGCGCCGGGCAGGCCGAAGGCCTGCGTGATGCCCTCCCGGCGGAGGATCTCCACCGCGGCGCGGGCTGCTGTCATACGAGGCATGGCAAAGCCTTTCGAGTCAGTTCTGGGTACCGACTGGGCCGGTGATCGGTGAGATCAGCGACCGGAGAGGCGCTCGACGCCTCGCAACAGCGCGGAGTGGTCCAGCGCGCCGTCGCCGACCGCCTTGGCCGAGGCCA
This sequence comes from Mycobacteriales bacterium, assembly GCA_038322925.1. Taxonomy (GTDB): domain Bacteria; phylum Actinomycetota; class Actinomycetes; order Mycobacteriales; family Nakamurellaceae; genus Nakamurella. The sequence goes on along the minus strand of JBBQGJ010000076.1, from coordinate 15,067 downwards.
TCAGTTGGGCGAGGATCGCGCCGACCGGGATGACCACACCGGCCTCGCGGGCGGCGGAGGTGACGATGCCGAGATCCTTGTGGTGCAGCTCGATCCGGAAGCCGGGCTCGAACGAGCGGGTGAGCATCTTCTCCCCCTTCTGGTCCAGCACCTTCGAACCGGCGAGGCCGCCGCCGAGAACGGTCACCGCGGCTGCCATATCAACGCCGTATGCCTCGAGGAACACCACCGCCTCGGCCAGTACCTGGATGTTGGCGGCGACGATCAGCTGGTTGGCGGCCTTGACGGTCTGCCCGGAACCGTTCGGCCCGACGTGCACGATGGTCTTCCCGACCACCTGCAGGATCGGCTCGGCGGCGGCGAAATCCTCGGCGGTGCCGCCGACCATGATCGACAGCGCCGCGTTGATCGCGCCGGCCTCGCCCCCGGATACCGGCGCGTCGATGAGCCGGAATCCGCGCCGGGTGGCCTGTTCTGCGAGTTCGACGGTGACGTCGGGCCGGATGCTGGAGAAGTCGATGATCAGCGCACCGGGCTTTGCGGAGTCGAAAACCCCTGCGGTGTCAGTGGATCCGGTGAGGACGTCACGCACGTCGGGTGAGTCGGGGACCATCACGGCGATGACCTCGGCCTCGGCGACCGCCTCCGCCACCGAGGCCGCCGCCCGTCCGCCGGCGTCCACCAACGGCTGAGCCTTGGCCGCGCTGCGGTTGTACCCGACGACGTCGTGGCCGGCCTTGGCCAGGTGCGCGGCCATCGGGCTGCCCATGATGCCGAGGCCGATGAAGGCGATCCTGGTCATGCTGCACTCCGTTCGAGAGTTGTTGAAAGGAAAGCTGTCCGGTCAGGCCGCTGCGCCGCGACGGTCGCGCGGCAGCCAGCCGAAGGAGGCGGCGCTGTCGGCCGGGTCCGACGACTTGTATTCCAGCCCGACCCAGCCGGTGTAGCCGGCCGCCTGCAGGTCCGAGAGCCGGCGGTCCAGCGGGAGGTCGCCGGTGCCCGGCTCGTTCCGGCCGGGCGCGTCGGCGATCTGCACGTGCGCGTTGCCGCCGCGCGTTCCCGTGTAGGCGGCGATCGCCTTGTCGACGTCGTCACCGTTGACGGCCAGGTGGTAGAGATCGGCCAGCAGGCCGATGTTCGCCGGGCCGCCGTCGGCGGTGACCCGCGCGATCACGGCTACTGCATCGGCGGCGGTCAGCAACGGGTAGCGGGGGGCGCCGCTGACCGGCTCGAGCAGCACCGTGCCGCCGATCCCGGCGACGCCCTCCGCCGCAAGGGCGAGATTCTCCGCGGCCAGGTCGTCCTGCGCCTCGGGCGTCACACCATCCAGCCTGTTGCCGTACAAGGCATTGAAGGCCTTGCAGCCCAGCCGCTCTCCGATCGCCGCGACCACAGGTATGTTGTCGCGGAACTCCGCCGACCGAGCGGGCCAGGACACCAGCCCGCGGTCGCCGCCGGGCATGTCGCCGGCGAAGAAGTTCAGCCCGACCAGGGACACCCCGGCGTCATCGATCGCGCTGACGAACTGATCGACCTCCGGTTCGCCGGGCACCGCGGTGGCAAACGGCCACCAGAACTCGACGGCGTCGAACCCGGCCGCCTTGGCCGCGGCCGGGCGTTGCAGCAGGAGCAGTTCGGTGAAGAGGATCGAGCAGTTGACCTCGTATCGCAATGAATGCGCCATGCTCGTCCCTCTATCGCCGCGTTTCCGTATAGTGGAAGTAAGGTTCTGCTGTATGAAAGACTAACGCCATCGCCTGACCGGGTCAAGGGTCGAACCCATGAAACGCAGGTCCCGCCTCAATGGGTCGAGACTGACGCACCCCGGTGATCACCACAGCGGGTCCGCGAGGGGTACCGGAGACCGCTGACGGTCCCCAAACGGCGATCAGTAGTGGGCGGCGGACTCTTCAGCAGCCCGAGCGTGCCTCAGTGGGTACCCACGACATCAGGTCAGGGCCTTCTCCGGGCCGACCTGCTGGCCGCGTACCCACACTCCCGCCACGTCGGCGGGGGTGGCGAGCGCGAAGGTCCGGGCCAGCGCGTCGGTGGTGTCGGCGGCGTGCGCGAGATTGACGGCATACGTGCTGCCATCCGCAGGGCGCAGCCAGACGGCGTCGAAGTCCTTGCCGGGCGTGAAGTCCCCGACCCGATCCGCGAGCCCGAGTGCCAGCGCGCCGGCCCGGGTCGCCAGATACAGCAGATGCACCGGGGACAGCGGAAGTCCCTTGCCGCCCAGCAGTTGCTGCATGAAGTACGCCTGCAGTCCTTCCTTCGGCAGGAAGAGTCCCGTCCCCGCACCGACATCCGAACCCAGCGCGACGCCGACACCGTGCTCGACGTGCCGGCGCAGCGGGAACAACCCGCTGCCGAGCGCGGAGTTGCTCGTCGGGCAGTGCGCCGCCCAGGCACCCGCCTCGCCCATCAACGCCAGTTCCTTGTCGCTGGCGTGCACGTTGTGTGCGAAGACGCTGCGGTCGTTGACCAGCCCGTGCTGGTGGTAGGTGCCCAGGTAGTGATCCGATCCCGGGAACAGGTCCGCCACCGCAGCCACCTCGGCCAAATTCTCGTTCAGGTGTGAGGTGAACCAGATGTCCTCCCTGCCGCCGGGCGCGTCCTGCACGAGCTCCATGCAGACCGCGAGGATCTCCTCCGAGGCGGACAGCGAGAAACGGGGGGTGACCGCATACCGCAACCTGCCCTTGCCGTGCCACCGCTCGATCAGGTCCCGGCTCTCGGCCAGCGCGCGTTCGGGGGTGCACAGCAGGTCTTCACGCAGGATCCGATCGCTGAGCACGAGACCGGCGGTGACGTTCAATCCGCGTGCCTCCGCCTCGGTGAAGAGCACGTCCACGGCGGGCGCGAAGTGCGAGCCGAACACCAGCGCCGTCGTCGTCCCGCAGGACAGCAGGCCGTCCAGGAATTCCCGCGCCACCACGTCGGCATAGGCGGGGTCGGCCAGCCTGCTCTCCTCCGGAAGCGCGCACCGCTCCAGCCAGTCCAGCAGCGGCATGCCCAGGCCGCCGATCGCCCTGATCTGCGGGTAGTGCACGTGGGTGTCGACGAAACCGGGCAGCAACATCCCACCGCTCAGCTCGGTGACCGGTTCCGTCGGGTACTCGGCGTGTAGCGACCCGAAAGGCCCTCGCGCGACGATGATCCCGTCGCGCACCAGCACGCCGCCGTCCTGGTCGGCGGCCAGCGCATCGGCCGGCTCACCGGCGAACGGATCACCCGGGGTGTCGACGACGGCGGCGCGGTACAGCGTCATCGCAGCGCCGTCCTTGGATCGCCGACGTCGGTCGGGTCGTCTGCGAGAACGTGCCGGCGCTCCGGATCTCGGGCGTCAGTATGCCGCTGCAGGGAAAGGAGCAGCGAAGCCGCGACGCTGACCGCGATCACGGCCGGCTCCTTGCCGGTGATCTCCGGCAGGCCGATCGGGCTGGTGATGCGGTCGATCGCCGCCTGCTCGTGCCCCTGCTCGGCGAGCCGGCGCCGGAATCCGGTCCACTTGGCGCTGGACCCGATCAAACCGATGCTGCCCAACGCGGGCAGCCGGAGCGCCGCGTCGCACAGCGCGAAATCCTCGGCATGGTCGTGGGTCATGATCAGCACGTGCGCGCCGCGCGGCAACATCTCCAGCACCTGTTCGCCGAGCAGCGCATGGTGCATGGTGACATCCGCGCTGCCGTCAGTCACGTCGGCCAGCCGCAGTTGGTCGAGCTCCTGCTCGCGGGAATCGACCAGGTGCAGCTGAACCTCCAGCCGGGACAGGATCCTGGCCAGTTCATAACCCACGTGGCCGATCCCGAACACGGCGACCACCGGCCGGGCCGGCAACGGCTCGAGCAGCAGGGTGACCTCTCCGCCGCAACACTGCCGGCCGTGCTGATTGCGGGCGTGCTCGTTGAGCCTGGCCTCCTGGGTCTCGGGCGTCGCCGTCCCGGACGCGATCAGCTCGCGGGCCCGCCGCACCGCGGCCTCCTCGAGGTTCCCGCCGCCCACGCTGCCCCAGGCGTGGTCCGCGCCGACCACCATCTTCGCGCCCGCGTCGCGGGGCGCGTGGCCGCGCACCTTGATCACCGTCACCAGTACGCCCGGTAAGCCGTCACGGCGCAGTTGCTCGACGGCACTGAGCCAGTCCACCGCTCACACCCCCGTCAGGACCGCATGCGCCACCGAGTTGCCTCCGTTGGCCGACGAAACAGCGCCAGTGCGCGCGGACCGGGCCGCATCGATCGCCCAGTAGACCGCCTCCGGCGTCGACGGGCAGCCGAGATCCACCGACCAACCGAGCGGTCCGAACGCGGCCGCGGCCTGCCGCAACGCCTCTCGGACGCTGAACGCCAGCATCAACGGCGGCTCACCGACGGCCTTCGAGCCGTAGACGACCCCGGACTCGGTGGCGCGCTCGAACAGGTGCACGTTGAACTCCTCGGGCATCTCCGAGAAGCTGGGGATCTTGTACGTGCTGGCGGCCTGGGTGTTCAACCGCCCGCGGTGGGTGCCGTCGCTGGTGTCCCAGCGCAGCTCCTCCAAGGTCAGCCAACCGGCGCCCTGCACGAAACCGCCTTCGATCTGGCCGGTGTCGATCAGCGGCGACAGGCTATCGCCGACGTCGTGCAGGATGTCCACGCGGCGCAGCCGGTACGCGCCGGTGAAGCCGTCCACCTCGACCTCGGAGCAGGCGGCGCCGTAGGCGTAGTACTTGAACGGCTCGCCCTGCATCCGCGAGGCGTCCCAGTGCAGCCCGGCCGTCCGGTAGAAGCCGGCCGCCCACAGCTGCACCCGCTGGAAGTAGGCATCGTGCACCAGGTCGGCCCAGGAGATCTGCTGGTCGTGGAAACCGATTCCGGTGACCATGCCGTCGACGAAACGCACATCATCCGGGTGGACGCCGAGTTTGCCGCCGGCCACGACGTTGAGCCGCGCGCGGATCTGGTCGCAGGCGTTCTTGATCGCGCCGCCGTTCAGGTCGGCGCCCGAACTGGCCGCGGTGGCCGAGGTGTTGGGCACCTTGTCGGTCCGGGTCGGCGCGAGCCGCACGTAATCCAGCGGCACACCCAGCGAGGTCGCCGCGACCTGAATCATCTTGGTGTGCAAGCCCTGTCCCATTTCGGCGCCGCCGTGGTTGATCAGCACCGAGCCGTCCTTGTAGACGTGCACCAGCGCCCCGGCCTGGTTGAACGCAGTCAGGTTGAACGAGATGCCGAACTTCACCGGCGTCATCGCCAAGGCCCGCTTGGTGTGCGGGTGCGCGTCGTTGAACGTCGCGATCTCCGCCTTGCGGGCGCGAAAGTCACTGCGCTCGACCAGGATCGACCAGATGTCGGCGAGCCGCTCGGCGTGCCGGACGGGCTGACCGTAGGGGGTGGCCTGGCCGGGCTCGTAGAAGTTGTTGCGGCGCAGGTCCTCCGGCGCCGCGCCGAGCAGGGGCGCGCAGCGACCGAGGATGTCCTCGATGACGATCATGCCCTGCGGCCCGCCGAAACCACGGAACGCCGTGTTGGAACTCGTGTTGGTCTTGGCGATCCGGCCGTGCACGGTGATGTCCGGGATCCAGTAGGCGTTGTCGATGTGGCACAGCGCCCGGGCGAGCACCGGTTCGGACAGGTCGAGGCTCCAGCCGCCGTTGCTGGTCAGCATGGCGCGCAGCGCGCAGATACGCATGTCCTCGTCGAAACCCACCTCCCAGGTCGCGAGGAACGGGTGCCGCTTGCCGGTCATGGTGATGTCCTGGGTGCGGTTCAGCCGCAGGCTCACCGGGCGGTCGGTGAGCACCGCGCCGAGCGCGGCGACGGCGGCCAGGCCGTTCGGCTGGAACTCCTTGCCGCCGAAACCGCCGCCCATCCGCAGGCACTGCACGGTGACGTGGTGGGCGTGTACTCCGAGCACCTGCGCGACGATGTCCTGGGTCTCGGACGGGTGCTGGGTGCTGGACTGGACGAAGACCTGGCCGTTCTCGTCGACCAGGGCCAGCGCGGCGTTGGTCTCCAGGTAGAAATGCTCCTGGCCACCGATCTCGAACTCGCCGGAAAAGCGATGGACTGCCTTGTCCATGGCCGCGTCCGCGTCGCCGCGGCTGATCGTGCGGGCCGTGCCCTGAAAGCTGTCGGCCGCGATCGCGTCCTGGATGGTGATCAGCGACGGCAAGGGCCGGTAGTCGACCTGGACTGCATCGGCGCCCTGCCGTGCGGCTTCCAGTGTCTCACCGAGCACCCAGCAGACGGCGTGCCCGTAGAACATCACCTCGCTCGGGAACAGCGATTCGTCGTTCTTCTCCCCGGCGTCGTTCAGGCCTGGGACGTCGTCGGTGGTCAGCACCCTGACCACACCGAGTATGTCGTAGGCGGGTTCGACCCGAAGTGCGGTGACCAGTGCGTGCGCATGCGGCGCCTGCACCGGCCAGGCATGCAGGGCTCCCTTGGTCCGGTTCACCAGATCCTGCGTGTACAAGGCCTTTCCGGTGACGTGCAGCCCGGCGCTCTCGTGCGAGATCTCGAGCCCGACCTTCGGGTTGATCGGTCGGTCGGCAAGCGGGCCGTGAGCCTTGCTCATGTTCCTCAGACCTCCTGGAAGACCCGGGCGGGATCGGGAGCGCTACCGTTGTTCTCGGCAAAGAATTTCCGTAGCGACGCGCCGAGCATCGCGGTGCGGTAGGCGCCGCTGGCCCGGTGGTCGCTGATCGGGGTCGCCTCGGCATTCAAGACATCGGCCGCCTCCCCGATGACGTCACCGGACCAGGGTTTGCCGGTCAGGAATTCCTCGGTGCGCAGGGCACGCAGCGGGGTGGCCGCGACGCCACCGAGGCCGATCTTGATGCCGGCGACGGACGGAGCATCCCCGTCAAGCGCAGCATCTAACCGCAGCGCAAAACCGACTGCCACGCTGGAGATGTCGTCGAAGCGGCGCTTGGCGATCTTGTGGAATGCGCTGATCGGCGCGACCGGTGTCGGGATGCGGATGGTCTTGATGAGTTCGTCGGGACGCTTGAGGGTCTGCCGGTAGCCGGTGAAATAGCCGCTCAACGGGACCTCGCGCTCACCGGCGCGGGAAACCAGGACAAGGCAGGCGTCCAGCGCCAGCAGTGCCGGCGGGCTGTCGCCGATCGGCGAGCCGGTGCCCAGGTTGCCGCCGAACGTCGCGCCGTTGCGGATCAACCGGGAGGCGAACAGCGGGAAAAGCTGCGCCAGCAGCGGCACCCGGCCGGCCAGCGCGCGCTCCACTTCCGACAGTGTCAGTCCGGCGCCGATGTCGATGCTGTCGGCACCGACGGCGAACTGCCGCAGTTCCTCCAGCCGGTCGATGCCGATGGTCAGCGCGGCGCGGGAGTGCCGGATGTTCAGCTCGACGCCCCAGTCCGTGGAGCCGGCCAGCACCCGTGCCGTGGGGTTCTCGGCGAGCAGGTCGAGCGCCTCGGCCAGATCCGTCGGCCTGGCGAACGCGCCCTGGCTGCTGGTGATCCTGGTCGGTACAGGAGTGGGTGCTGGCCGGCTCAACCTAGCGAACAGCGGGTCGGACTCTGTCGGCTGGCCCAGCGCGTACGCCGCGTCCCGGATCGGCCGGTAACCGGTGCAGCGGCACAGGTTTCCGGACAGCGCATGCAGGTCGAAGCCGTTCGGGCCGTGCTCGTGATCGGGTGCATGACGCGCTGCGGTGGGGTCGGCGCCGCTATGGCCCACCACTCGTTCCGCGGCCCGGCCGCTGGTGTCCGGTTCGGCTTCGGCGGCGCGCTGCGCGGTCGGTGCGGTGTCCCGACCACGGTCGGCACGGTAGTACTCCGAGGCCATCGAGCAAATGAAACCCGGTGTGCAGTAACCACATTGCGATCCACCGCGGTCGGCCATCGCCCGCTGGACCGGGTGCAACTGGTCGACATCACCGAGCCCCTCGGCGGTGACGACCTCCTGGTTGTCCAGCCCGGCCGCGGGGACCAGGCAGGCATTGACCGCGGTCCACCGGCTGGATCCGTCGCCGGCCGGGCGGGACACCATCACCGCGCAGGCGCCGCACTCGCCCTCCGCGCAGCCCTCCTTGCTGCCGGTGAAACCGGTGCTGCGCAGCCACTCGAGCAGGGTGACGTGGCCCCCGACGTCGCCGAGCTCGTGCGTCTGGCCGTTGACTGTCACTTGAGGCTTCACGTCACGAACTCCTGTTCAGGTCACGATTTCTGGATAGCGATGTGTTGACAGCCCGCCGGCAGCCCGGTTCTTCTGGTCATCAGTGTGCCCCTGCTCTGGCCGGCAGGGTCCTGCTCGCCCGGGACACCTCCCGGGCGAGGACGTCCTCGTCGATCGTCACCGGTCGGTCCTGCTCGACGATGGTCCGTCCGTTCACCATCAGCAGCTCCAGCGGCGGCGGAGCGCCGAGTACCAGCGCGGCCACCGGATCGGCAATGTCAATGTGCGCCAACGTGTCCAGCCGCCAGACCGCCAGGTCGGCGAGCTTGCCGACCTTGAGCGAGCCGATCTCGCCGGCCCGGCCTAGTACCCGAGCACCACCCATGGTGGCCATGTCCAGGGCGTCCCGGACGGTCAGTGCCTCGGGCCCGCCGCGAGCCCTGGCGAAGAGCAGGGAGTGCCGCACCTCCTCCAGCAGCGAGCAGGCCTCGTTCGACGCGGCGCCGTCCACCCCGAGGCCGACCGCGACCCCTGCGTCACGCAGGTCCCGGCTTCGGCAGATGCCGGCCCCCAACCTGGCGTTGGAGGTCGGGCAATGCGCCACCGAGGTGCTGGTCGCGGCCAGCGCGGTGATCGACGCATCGGACAGGTGGACCGCGTGCGCGAGCCACACGTCGTCGCCGAGCCAGCCCAGCGACTCGACGTCCTCGACCGGCGAGCAGCCGAAACGCTCCCGGCAGAATTCCTCTTCGTCCACCGTCTCGCACAGATGCGTGTGCATCCGGACGCCCTTGCGCCTGGCCAGATCGGCGGTCTGCTTGAGCAGATCCCCGGTGACGGAGAACGGCGAGCAGGGTGCGACGCCGATCCGCAGCATCGCGTCGGCCGACGTGTCGTGGTAGGTGTCGACGGCCGCCTCGGTTGCCGCGAGGATCGCGTCGATGTCCTCCACCACGGAGTCCGGCGGCAGGCCGCCCTTGCTCTGGCCGAGGTCCATCGATCCCCGGGTCGGGTGAAAGCGCAGCCCAACCCATTGTGCCGCAGCGATTTCCGCGTGCAGCACGTCGCCGCCGTCGTGCGGAAACACGTAGTGGTGATCCGTGGTCGTGGTGCACCCGGTCTTCGCCAACCACGTCAACCCGCCGCTGGCCGCGGTGTGCACGAGGTCGGCATCGATCCGGCCCCATATCGGGTACAGCGTGGTGAGCCAGCCGAAAAGGGTGGCATCGACCGCGAGCCCGCGGGTGATCCATTGGTAGAGGTGGTGATGGGTGTTGACCAGACCCGGCGTGATCAGGCATCCCCTGGCATCGATCCGGCGGGCGTCGATGCGGCGGGCGCCCGCCGGGGTAGCGGGTGCGGCGCCCGGGCCGACAGCCGTGATCCGGTTGCCGGCGACGACCACGTGGCCGCCGGCGAACTCGGAACCGGAGCCGTCCACGGTGACGACGTGGGCGCCGTCCAGCACCGTGATGTCGCGACCGCCGCTGCCTGTGTCATTGTCACTGCTGCCGCCGTCGTGACCGGTGTCCGCCCGGACGCCGCTGCCCATCAGTCCAGCACCGTTTCCAGGCGGGTCAACGCGATCTCCCTCAGCTGGGTGGTCACCTCGACCTTCTCGTCAGCGGGCGTGTTGTTCAACCGGCGGCGCAGCTCGGCCAGGATCTCCGTGGCGGGCCGTCCCGCCGCCCGGATCACGAACACCCGGTTGAACCTGCTCTCGTACTCGGCGTTCCCGGCGCGGATCGCTTCGGTGATGGCCGGGTCGGCGTCTCCGACGGCGGCCTGCTCCTTCTCGGAGAATTCCGCGTCGTGACCCTCGCCCGCCTGCTCGCCGATCCTGGGATGCCTGGCCAGGGCCGCGGCGATCTCGTCGTCGGAGAACGCGGCAGCGGATGCCCGGGCCTGCCGGAACACTGCTCCCCGCGAATCGTAGGGGCGGTGGGCCGACAGCTCGTCGATCCAGCGTGGAATCGCCAAGCAGGACGCGAGTGTCGCCCGCGCCTCCGCGTCGGACATGCCGTTGAAGTGATGCAGACCCTCGGTCTGCGTGCCGTCAGTTATCACCTGACGAGCACCGGGAGGCGAGGCCAGCGACGGGGTCGCCTCAGATTCGCCGCCCGCGCGCCCAGAATCGGGCTGGCGTCCGCGACCAGGTCGTCGAACCGGTGGTTGGCGATCTTGGCCACCTCGATGATGGCCGCAGCGTGCTCCTGGGTGGGTGAGTTCTGCATGCGTTCCCACCCCGTCTTCAGGATCTGGTCGCGCTTTTCCACATCGCGGACGGAGACGATCAGCGGGATGCCGAACCGCTCGCGGTAGGCCTGGGTCAGCAGCGCGAACTGCTCGTGGTCCTCGTCGTTCAGCAGCGTCAGGCCGACCGCCCCTTGATCCCGGGCCGACTCCTCACCGCGGGTGTCGCCCTCGACCGCGTCACTGCCCAGGTCCGGGTAGAAGGTGAACAGGTCGTGCTGCTCATTGCGGTCGGAGGAGAAAAGTGCCTCCTGGAACGAGACTCTCAGGTCGTGAGTGTCCTTGAACGGGCGCTGATCGTAGGCCCGTTCCGCGACCCATTGCGGGCCCTGGACAAGTCGGCCGAAGGTCTCCACGAACTCCTCGCGGGTCATCTCGTTGACCTGGTCGAGCCGGATCACACCGGCGCCGGGGCGCCCGGCCACCGCCGGACCGAAGTCCTTGCCGATGTGGTGGAAGCTGAGGTTCACGAAGATGGCGCACAGGCTGCCCAGCGTGATGCCACTGCCGAAGATGATCTGCGCCCAGTCCGGAACAGCCTCTGCCACACCGGGTTGCGCGGTGACGAACATGGCCAGACCCAGGCTGGTGCCGACGATGACCACGTTGCGGTGGTCGTGGAAATCCACCCTGGCCAGGGTCTGGATGCCGACAACTGCGACGGTCGCAAACATCGCGAGGGCCGCACCACCCAGCACCGGCGGCGGCACACTCGCCACCAGCGCGCCGGCCTTCGGGACCAACCCGATGAGAATCATGAACACCCCGGCCGCGGCAACCACGTACCGGCTCTTCACCCTGGTCAGCCGGACCAGGCCGACATTTTCCGCGAAGCAGGTGTAGGGGAACGAGTTCAGCACGCCACCGATGAAGGTGGAGAGCCCGTCGGCGCGCAGCGCCTTGGACACATCTTCTGCCCCGACACGCTTCTCGACGATCTCGCCGGTCGCGAAGACGTCGCCGGTCGTCTCGACCGCGGTGATCAGCATGACCACGACCATCGAGATGATCGCCGCCGCCGAGAACTTCGGAATACCGAAGAAGAACGGCGTGGTCACCTCGAACCACGGCGAGGTCGACACGCTGTCGAAGGTGGCATCACCCAGGAAGAAGGCGATACCGGTGCCGATGACCAGGCCGGCAAGCACCGCCACGGTTGCCATGAAGCCCTTGAACACCCGCTGGATGACCACGATGATCGCCAGCGTGCCCATCGCGTAGGCCAGGTTCTTCGAACTGCCCGGGTCCGGGTTCGCCCCGCCGCCGACGGCGTCGAGCGCCGCGACGGGCAACAGCGCGATGCCAATGATGGTGATGACGGACCCGGTGACCACCGGCGGGAAGAACCGGATCAACTTCGCGAAGTACGGCGCGATGAAGAAGGTGAACAACCCGGCGACGATCACAGCCCCGTAGATGTACAGCAGCCCCTCGGTGCCGCCACCGTTGGCCAGGGCTATCGCGATCATCGGCGACACGGCGGTGAACGTGACGCCCTGCAGCAGCGGCAGTTTGACGCCGACCTTCCAGAACCCGATCGACTGGATGATCGAGGCGATGCCGCAGGTGAACAGGTCGGCGTTGATCAGGTGGATCAACTGCTCCTGGGTGAGCCCGATCGCGCCGGCCAGCAGGATCGGCACCACCACCGCGCCGGCATAGAACGCCAGCACGTGCTGAATGCCGTAGATCGCCAGCTTCGGGACAGGCAGAACCTGGTCGACCGGATGCTTGATCGACTTCGTTCGGCTGGAGCGGTCCGACTTGGTCGGTGACGTCATGGAAGGTCCCTTCGGTCCACGGGTGGCGCCTTGACTTCGCGGGTGTTCACTGGGTTGCCGCGGTGCTCAGCAGAATCCGGGAATGGTGGTCCAGGCCGAGCCCGGCTCCGACGCGTCGTCGCGTCCCACCTCGGCTTCGATCAGGCCGTACGGTCGGTCCGCGGCGTAGAAGACCTCACCGGGGTTCTCGACGCCGAACGGCGACAGGTCGACCAGGAAGTGGTGCTTGTTCGGGGCCTTGAATTTGATCTCGGCTATGTCCGGGAGTTCCTCGAGGACGGCCTGGCCCATCGCGTACAGCGTCCGCTGCAACGCGTAGCTGTGCACCTGGGCGAACTGCTCGAGCAGCAGGACCCGCACCTGTGCGTACGACTTGTCGAAGTCCACCTCGGTGTTCGCATACCGCCACCTGGCGACCAGCGAGGTGGCCATGATCCGGTCGGTGGTCTCCTGCAGGGTCGTGTACTCGTCCTTGAGGAAGCCCCAGAACTCCGACCCGGTCGTCTTTGCCACCACCAGATCCTTGAGTCCGGACACGACCCACGCTCGCCGGTGGGCCCCTCGTTCCTCGATGGTGACGACGGTGGTGCGGGTCTCGGTGCCGGCGCGGACGAAGGAGTGCTCGTGCGGGGCGCCGTCGATCTCGATGGGGTCCCAGAAGTATTCGTCGATTTCGATGCGCGCTCCGGTCGGCTTCGGCGTTTGGTGGATGAAGTGGTCCCCGAGGGTCAAGCCGAATTTCTCGATGGAGTTCACTCCCTTCTCCTTGGCGAAGGCGAACACCGTATTCTTCTGGGTGTCGGTGGGTAGAATAGCCGACTGATCTCCGGTGATATGGGCTCGCGGAAATCACCGCGCAACGCCGATGACACGTTGAGGTCACGGATCTCGTGCCGCGCGGTGTCGCGATAGGCACGGACCAGACGGTTCTCGGCCTTGCCGTCCTGATTGGGTCCCAGGACGATGCTCATGTCGTCAGCTCCCTCGATACGTGGAATTGGTAATAAGCGGCTGGGCCGGGCCGGGACATGGCTGGGCCGAGCGGGTTGTGCCGAGCGGGTGTTCCGGGTGGAAAGTCAGGCCGGCGGTGGGTAGGTACCAATCCGCGGGTCGGCGGGAACGGCCGGCGCAGCCTTCCGGGATGAAGCCTGGCGGTGAGGCCTGGTGATCACAAGCACTCCCTCGCCCGGGCGCCGCGGAAGTGTCCTTCCGCAGTCCGAAATGCTAGATGGTGGCCTGCGTCACGTCAACAGTTTGTTGAAGAGAAGCTTGGGTCGCCGCTGCAAGAGCGTTGCTCGCGCCAACCCCCCTGCTGCTGCACAGGGGCGGCGCACACACCGAGAGCAACGTACGCGCGCCGCATGCTGACTGGGTGCCTCATTCGCGTTCCCGGTTCAGGTAGTTGTAGACGGTGAACCGGCTGACGCCCAGCGACGCCGCGACCGCCTCCACCGACTTGCGGAAGGAGAACGCGCCTGCCTCCTCGAGCAGGCGGACGGCCTGCTGTTTCCCGGAGCGGGACAGGTCGGCGAGCGGGGATCCGAGTTGCCGTTCCAGCTCGTCGATGATCCCGTCAAGACCCCCCGGGGCGGGCTCAACGGCCCGCCCGTTGCCGGTCGCGAGATCTGCGGGCCCGCCGGTTGACGGTGTGCTCGGCAACCGCACTCCGGCGACGAGCCGCCCGTTCCATTCCACGGGCACGTCACCGGCGCGGACTTCGGCCGGGTCGATCAGTTCACCGCCGATCCGGTCCAGCAACGGACCGAGCGCGCGCAGCATGGGATGCATGGGTTCGTCGTTCGGTGCCTTTCCGGTGGCGCCGCGGACCTCCACTCGGACCCGGTCGGCGCCGGCCGCGAACGCCGCGCCCAGCGCCGTCCGGAGGGTGTCCAGGATGTCGTCGGCATCGCCGGCGCACGAGGTGCCCAGCGGCCCGAACTGCCCGTCAAGTCCGGCCGCTGCGACCACGTCCCAGGCGCTCCGGACGTGCGCCGGCGGATCGCCCTCGCCGTGGAAGGGCTCCGAGGTGAATTCCGCGACCAGTCGCACGCGGTGAGATTACGCTCGGCGCTATTGACCTCGAGCGGCCGACGACGCCGCAGTGCTGCCGCCACCCCCACCAGCTCTGTTCGGCCGGCCGTCAGTCGCTGGCAACCGGCGACCGACGAGCCAGTACATTCAGTCGATCCCGTTCCAGGCCAACGGCTTTACTGATCTCGGCCTGATCTGCCGCACCGCAATCGATGGCGCGGAGGATGAAACCCGCCAGCGCGACCGCGGTAGCCGGTTCGTCGAGATAGCCCGAGTCGGTGCGCTGCACGTAGGCGCGAAGGCGGGCCGTCGCCGAGGGCAGCCCCTGCAGGTAGAAGGCGTACACCGCGGCGTAGCGACTCGGTAGCTGCCCAGGATGCATGTCCCAGCCCTGGTAGAAGCCGCGTTCCAGCGACCGCCGCACCAGCCGGGCGTGCAGCCGCCACGCCGATCGGACGGCATCCGGGCTGCCGGTCGGCAGCACGTTGGTGGAGCCGTCGCTGAGGTGCACGCCGGTCCCGGCCGCGGCCACCTGCATGGTGGCCTTCGCGTGGTCGGCCGCAGGATGCTCCATGCTCTGGTATTCGGCGGCGATGCCGCAGGACGCCGAGTAGTCGTACGTCCCGTAATGCAGTGCGGTGCACCGCCCAGCGGCGGCGTGCAGCATCGGCGCGATCCGGGCCCGGCCGTCGGGGCCGAGGATCGCCTGCGGGGTTTCCACCTGGATCTCGAAATGCAGACTGCCGGCCGGTAACCCATGCGCCCCTTCGAGTTCCTCGCACACGAACACCATGGCCCGCACCTGATCGACGGAGGTCACCTTCGGCAGCGTCACCACGAAGCCGTCGGACAGGCCGCCGGCCTGCGCGAGTTCCCTTACGA
>JBBQGJ010000075.1:0-20979 GCA_038322925.1 Mycobacteriales bacterium | reverse complement strand
ACCCGCTGGGCGATCGGGCTCCAGAATCTCCGGTCTCGGTCATTTCCGGCCGGACACGGTCGTCACCAACGACGACCTGGCGCAGATCATGGACACCGACGACGAGTGGATCCGCTCCAGGGTCGGGATCGCCGAGCGCCGGTTCGCCGGCGAGGACGACACGGTGATCTCGATGGGCGCCCGGGCCTCCGCCAAGGCGATCGCCGAGGCCGGCATCTCCCCCACCGACATCGACACCGTGATCGTCGCGACCTGCACCCTGGAGACCCCGGTCCCGCACGCCTCCACCCAGATCGCCGGCGCACTCGGGATCCACGCGCCCGGCTCGTTCGACATCAACGCGGCCTGCGCCGGATTCTGTTACGGCGTCGCCGCCGCCGACCAGGCGATTCGCGCGGGCACCTCCGCGACGGTGCTGGTGGTCGGGTCCGAGCGGCTCACCGCGTGGACCGACCCGAAGGACCGGGCAACGGCGATCATCTTCGCCGACGGAGCAGGAGCGGTCATCGTCACCGGGTCGGAGGAATCCGAGATCGGCCCCGTCGTCTGGGGCAGCGACGAGACGCACATCGACGCGATCCGCATCGACGGGCGGAACGGCACGTTCTTCCAGGAGGGCCAGACGGTGTTCCGTTGGGCCACCACGAAGATCGGCTCGGTCGCGATCCGGGCCGCGCAGGCGGCCGGGGTGGACCTGGCCGACGTCGACGTGCTGGTCACCCATCAGGCGAACCTGAGGATCATCGACGCCATCGCCAAGAAGGTCATCGCGGCGGGCGCCCGGCCCGAGCTGAAGGTGGCCAGGGACATCGTGACCTCGGGCAACACCTCGTCGGCCTCGATCCCGCTGGCGCTGGACCGGATGCGCGCGGCGGGCGAGGTGTCCTCCGGGGACCTCGTGTTGTCCGTGGCCTTCGGCGCCGGCCTGACGTACGCGGGCCAGGTGTTCCTGTGTCCCTGAACCGCTCGCGCGTCGAGGTTGCCCTGAGCACCCGCGCCGTGCCCGTGCGGCAGAATGCGCCGGGAACAACTCCCGCCGCCTCCGATTCCGGAGCGGCATGTCACCCCCGAAAGGAAACACCGTGAGCAACGAGGACATCATCGCCGGCCTCGGCGAGATCGTCGAAGAGGTCGCGGGCGTCGCCGCCGCCGACGTCACCCCCGAGAAGTCGTTCACCGACGACCTCGACATCGATTCGCTCTCGATGGTGGAGATCGCGGTGCAGGCCGAGGACAAGTTCGGTGTGAAGATCCCCGACGACGAGCTGGCCAACCTCAAGACCGTTGGTGACGCCGTCGCTTACATCGAGGCCAACCAGGCATGAGCACTCGCCCTGACCACGTCGACACCGGAATCGGCGCCACCACACCCAACGGACGCACCGCCCCGGACCCTTGGCATGCCATGCTGGACGGCCGGATCGGCGACGAGGCGAACAACGAACCGTGGGTCGAGGCCAACGACCTCCCGGTCCGGATCTACGCCCCGCTCGCCGTCGATCCGCTCACCGTCATCCCCAGGGTGGAAGCCCGGCGATTGGATCGTTGTCAGCAGGTGGCGCTGGTCGCGGCCCGGGAGGCGTGGGCCGATGCCGGCGAACCCGAGCTCGACCCGGAAAGGCTCGGGGTCGTCGTCGGCACCGGCATCGGCGGCGCGCTGACCCTGCTGGGTCAGGACGACGTCCTGGAAACGGTCGGCATCCGGAAGGTCGCGGTGCTGACCATCCCGATGCTGATGCCCAACGGTCCCGCCGCCGCGGTGGGGCTCTGGGCGAAGGCCCGCGGCGGCGTGCATGCGCCGGTGTCGGCCTGCGCGTCCGGCGCCGAGGGCATCGCCTGGGCCTACAAGATGATCCAGGACGGCGAGATCGACATCGCGATCGCCGGCGGCGCCGAGGCGTGCATCCATCCGCTGCCGATCGCCGGCTTCGCCCAGATGCGGGCGATGAGCACCAGGAACCACGACCCACAGGGCGCCTCACGGCCGTTCGACGTCGAACGCGACGGTTTCGTGCTCGGCGAGGGTGCCGGGATCATGGTGCTGGAACGCGCTGATCACGCCCGTGCCCGTGGCGCCAAGATCTACGGCCGGCTGGCCGGAATCGGGATGTCCAACGACGCGTTCCACATCACCGCACCCGAGCCGGACGGCGAAGGCTCGGCCCGGGCGATCGCGAAGGCCCTGAAGTCCGCCGATCTGACCAGGGCCGACATCGGGCACGTCAACGCGCACGCCACCTCGACCCCGGTCGGCGACCTGGCGGAGTCCAACACCATCCTGCGGGCCATCGGCGACCACCCGGTGGTCACCGCCACCAAGTCGATGACCGGTCACATGCTCGGCGCCGCCGGCGCCGTGGAGGGCATCGCCACGTTGCTGGCGATCCGGGACGGGGTTGTCCCGGGCACCCGCAACCTGAACAAGCTCGACCCGGAGATCAAGCTCGATGTGGCGGCCGACAACCGCGAGGTGGAGCTGACCGCCGCCGTCAACGACTCCTTCGGATTCGGTGGACACAACGTCGCACTGGTGTTCAGCAAGGCGTAATCGGTGGCCCGCGCCGCGCCGGGCGTCAGCCACGCGGCCGGACCAAGCCGGGTCGGCGTATCCGCTTCGGCGTCTCCTGGACTCCTCGGTACCGGACCCTGCCCACTTTCACCCTCGATGCCCATGGCATGTCAGGAGTTCCTGTGACGTCCGTTGCCCGGCCTTTGACCGCAGTGCCCGATCCGACCCACGCCGACGCCGCCCTCCCACCCGCGGCCGCGCAGAGTCGGCCGAGCAGCCCCGGCCCGCGCACGATCGACCCGCGCGAACCCGAGGTGCGGCTGGCCGAACTGCTCGATCCCGGCACGCTGGTCGGCCTGCACGCCACCGACACCTCCGGCGTCTGGGCGGTGCGCGGCAAGATCAACGGTTCCAAGGCCATCGCCTACTGCACGGACGGCACCCGGATGGGCGGCGCGCTCGGCCACGAGGGCTGCAAGCACATCGTGGACGCCATCGACACCGCCGTGCGCGAGCGGGTGCCGGTGATCGGACTGTGGCACTCCGGCGGCGCCCGGCTGGCCGAGGGGGTGGAGGCGCTCGATGGAGTCGGTCAGGTGTTCGCCGCGATGGTCCGCGCGTCCGGCCGGGTGCCGCAGATCTCGGTGGTACTCGGCGCGGCGGCCGGCGGTGCGGCCTACGGTCCGGCGCTCACCGACATCGTGATCATGTCGCCGGACGCCAGGATTTTCGTCACCGGTCCCGACGTGGTCAAGTCCGTCACCGGCGAGCAGGTGGACTCCGAGGCGCTCGGCGGCCCGGCAGCGCACGGCCGGAAGTCCGGTGTCGTGCACATCATCGCCGACTCCGAGCAGGACGCCATGCGACGAGCGCGCAAGGTGGCATCGCTGTTCTCCCGTCCCGGGATCGCCGGGGTCGCCGGGATGGATGACGACCCCGAGCTCGAGAAGAAGCTGCCCGAGCAGAAGAACCGGGCGTACAACGTGCGGCCGCTGATCGACGGCATCCTGGACGAGCCGATGGAAGAACTGCAGACCAAGTGGGCGCCGAACATCGTGATCGGCCTCGGCCGGCTGGGCGGGCGCACCGTCGGGGTGGTGGCGAACAACCCGCTGCGGCTGGGCGGCTGCCTGGACTCCACCTCGGCGGAGAAGGCCTCCCGGTTCGTCCGGATGTGTGACGCCTTCGGTGTGCCGCTATTGGTGATCGTCGACGTGCCCGGCTACCTGCCCGGCGTCGGCCAGGAGTGGGACGGTGTGGTGCGCCGCGGGGCGAAGCTGCTCCATGCGTTCGCGGAGGCTGTTGTTCCGCGGGTCACCCTGGTCACTCGCAAGGCCTACGGCGGGGCCTACGTCGCGATGAACTCCAAGTCGCTGGGCGCCACCGCGGTGTTCGCCTGGCCGGACGCGCAGATCGCCGTGATGGGCGCCAAGGCGGCGGTCGGCATACTGCACCGGCGCAAGCTCGCAGCGGCGCCGCCCGAGGAACGCGACGCACTGCACGCGCAGCTGGCCGAGGATCACGAGAAGCTGGCGGGCGGGGTGGAGAAGGCGGTCGCCCTCGGCTTCGTGGACGAGGTGATCACCCCCGCGCAAACCCGGCGCCGGGTGGCGGAGGCGTTGGCCTCAGCGCCCGCGGGGCGTGGGGCGCACGGAAACATCCCGCTCTGATTCCTGCTGTCTCGTGGATCGGGGTGTCGTGGTCATCACACGGTGGTCAGCAGCGCCGCCAGCGCACCCCCGGCCACCACGGCGGCCATCGGCACCGCGGAGTCGGACCCGCCCAGCGCCAGCAGCGGGGTCACCAGGATCCCGCCGGCGAACATGCACACGCCGAGCACCGCGGAGGCCGCTCCCGAGGTGCCCGGGCGTTTCTGGCACCGGCCCGCGCGCCACTACCGGCGGCGCGGTACTGCTCAGCGGGTCAGGATGATCAGCGCGCCGGCAGAGGCGAACCGTTCTCAGCCCGCGGCGCGGGCGTCCGCCGCGATGGCATGGTGCGCGGCGGACCCCACCACGTCCAGGCCCGGCCGTTGGGCACGGGCCAGCGCCAACCGCAGCGCATAGACCCTGGCGGCGGCGGCCCTGAGCACGTCCGGTGACAGCGAGTCGTCGCCGGCCGCGGTGATGATCCCGTTGACCGCGGCCGCCGGGTCGGTCGGCATCAGCACCAGGTCCTGGCCCGCAGCAAGCGCCCGCCAGGCGGCCTCGCCGGGCGAGTAGTTCTGCGAGATCGGGGCCATCTCCATCGCGTCGGACACCGTGACGCCGGTGAAGTTCAGTCCGGTGCAGCCGGCGGTTCCGGCGCCGCGCAGCAGGTCGGTCACCACCGCTCCGGAGATGCTCGACGGCACGGTGGTGCCGACCGCGGGGACCAGCACGTGCCCGGTCATCACCAGTGCGACGCCCGCGTCGACGCCGGCGCGCATGGGGACCGACTCGACCGTGTTCCATTCTTCGCACGCAACATCCAGTGTCGGCAACGACTCGTGGGTGTCCGCGGAGATCCGGCCCAGGCCCGGGAAATGCTTGATGGTGGCCGCCAAACCGGCGCTCTGATAGCCCTCTACCGCGGCGGCGACCAGCGTCGCGTCACGCTGCGGATCGGGGCCGAACGAGCGATCGCCGATGGCCGAGGACCCGGACACCGGCACCACGTCCGCGTCCGGCGCGAAGTCGACATTGATGCCCACCGCGAGCATTTCGGTGCCGGCCGCCGCGGTGACCTTTGTGGTCTGCGCGGCCGCCTCGTCCGTCGAGCCGATCGAGGACAACTCCGAGGTGCCCGGGAAGTCGGTGAAGCCGTTCACCAGGCGGGTGACCAACCCGTACTCCTGGTCGGTGGCGATCAGCAGCGGGGCGCCGGCCTGCGAGGCCGGCACCTGCGACTGCAGGGCTTGCGTCACCGCGAGCACCTCGTCCGGGGTGCCGGACGCGGTGCCGTCGATCGCTCCGTTCGAGCCCATCAGGATGACGCCGCCCAAGTGCAACCTGTCGACCAGGTCGCTGCCGACGGCCTGCGCGGAGTTGGCCATCACGACCATCCCCGCCTGGTCCAGCACGCTCATCCCGGCGACAGCAGCGGTGGCCTGTGCCAGGTCAGCATCGGTGACCAGGCCGCGGGGCGCAACCGGCTGGGCGGGGGCCGGAGTGGGCGGGGCCGGCGTGGCTGCCGGCGGCGCCGCCGAGGCGCCGGCAGGCTCCGCGGTCGATGCGGCAACTGTCGCGGCCGATGACGAACCAGCGCTGGCCTGGGCGGCCGGCGCGGACGAACTCGCGGAGGGCGAGGCGGTGGTGGTGGCGGCCTGGGGCTGGGGCGCGGACGAACAGCCCGCGAGCACGGCCACGGTCCCCAGTACGGCAACCGCCGCGACCAAGACTCGACGTGATCGGACAGTGCGCGGTCGCCCCGTGCGGCGGGAGCGCGTCACCCGCATGCCGTCATCGACTGCGCCGACGGGTCGAGACCGCTGAGCACCAGGCCGTGGTCGGTGTCGCTGAGCAGGTACGTCACGTCCCACTCGATGCACTCGGCGGGCAGCGTGGGCGGCGCCAGGTCGACGGACTGCTGGGAGGTGAACAGGATGCGCGCCCGCAATGGGTCGTCGAACACTGCCGTCACCATGAAATTCGAATCGACACTGGTGGAGTACTCCCTGGCCCACCGCTGCGGATCCTGTACCGACGATTGCGAGGCGGCGACAGAGCGGACCCAGGAGGCATAGTCACGATTGTTGATGGAATCAAAGTAGCCCTGCAGGACGTCGCGGATCTCCTCGGCCCGAGCATGGTCGCCGGCGCCGTCGGCCATCCGGATCGATCGATCGGCGCTGGGTCCGGCCGCATAGTCGGCAGCGGCCGTAGAATTGTCGACCCGCTGACGTCCCAGCGCCCAGGCGGCCGCCGCCCCCGCCGTCAGGATGACGATCAACAGGGTCGACAGCAGTATTGTCACGCTCCGGCGGGTGAGCCGCATCCGTTCGATGACCTTTCGCGTCGTCGTACCCCGAAAGGTCGACGTACCGCGGCGGGTCGGGTTGCCCGGAAGGGTCAGCGGCGGCTCGTGAGGGGACGTGAGCCCCCTCTCACCGATCTCACCCTGACTCCGACCTCAGGACGTCACTCCGACCTCAGCCGACCTGATGCAACCAGGTGACGGGGGTGCCCTCGCCGGCCCGCCGGTAGGGTTCCAGCTCGGCGTCGATGGGGGTGCCGAGGAGCTCGGCGAGGCGGTGATGGGCGGCATCGAGACTGGTTGCCGAACTGATCAGCGAGCGAAGCTGGTCCTCGCCGACCATCACGTCGCCGTTGGCAGAGATTGCCGCGCGCCAGAACCCACGACCGGGGACATAACAGATCCGTTCGCCGTCGACACCGGCGCTCGGTTCCTCGGTGACTTCGAACCGGAGCATGGGCCACGCCTTCAGTGCGTTGGCAAGACGGCCGCCCGTCCCTGGCTTACCTGCCCAGCTGACGTCGGCACGCAACGACCCCGGGGCGGCGGGTTGTTCTGTCCAGGACAGCGTCACCCGACCCCCGGTCACACCGGAGATCGCCCACTCGACGTGCGGACAGATCGCCGCAGGAGCCGAATGCACGAACACCACACCACGGGTCACTACCATCCACCTCCGCTCGCGCTCCATCGTCTTCCCCAACGTGGAGGCCGCGGCGAACAGGCGTTCCGCGCCGAGACGCGGTCGATCCGTGCTGCGTGTGCAGTTGTGTGGCCATTGTGCACTGTGTGACGGCCCAAGCGCCAGTGTCCGGCGGCGCGAGCACGGCAAATCTTGCACGCCCGCCGGCGCAGCGGCCGGTGGGCCGGCCATCAACGGCCGTCAACGGCCGTCAACGGCCGTCAACGGCCGTCATCCGGAAGCTGATCGGACGGGCGGTCCGTGCGATCAGTGCGCGTGGTACGGCCCCGCATCCGGCCAGAGCGGCTGTCCGGGTTCACTCGGGGTCCACGCGCCCGACGAGCGCGAATCCTTGCCGAACAGCGGTCCGGCGACGGCCAGGGCCAGCAGAATCATCACGATCACGAGAGCGGTCATGACTCAAGAGTGAACCTGCGAATAGCTCACGTCCATCTGTTTGTTCTTCCGGGAATGCGTAAGATGACCTGCATGATCGATGTGCGCAAGCTGGAGATCCTCAGCGAACTCGACCGCTGCGGAACGATCGCCGCCACCGCCGCCGCCGTACACCTCACGCCATCGGCGGTCTCACAGCAGATGGCTGCCCTCTCCCGGGAGGCCGGCACACCGATGTTGGAGCCCGACGGCCGCCGGGTCAGGTTGACCGAAGCGGCCGCGCTGCTGCTCAGCCACGCGCATCAGATCTTCACCCATATGGAGCACGCCGAGTCGGACCTCGCCGCGTTCCGGCGGGGCGACGCGGGCACGGTCCGGCTGGGCACGTTCAGCTCCGCGATCAAGGCGATCGCCGTGCCGGTGGTGACCGACATGGCCCGGACCTCGCGGCTGCGGGTCGAGATCCGCGAGGTGGAGCCGGAGAACGCGATCGGCGCGCTGTTGGCCAGGCACGTGGACGTGGCCGTGACGATGGCCAGCGGCGAGTTCCTGCTCGGGCACGACGACCCGCGCATGCAGTCCGAGCACCTGCTCGACGACGTGATGGATGTCGCGCTGCCCTTCGGGCACCCGTTGGCGGAGGAGCCCGAGATCGACCTGGCCGACCTGCGGGACGCCGACTGGATCCTGGCCACGCCCGGAGTGCCGTGCTGGCGGATCACCCGCGACGCCTGCGAACGCGCCGGTTTCCTGCCACGGGTGCGGCACTACGCGGACGAGTTCGTCGGCGTGGTCGGTCTGATCGCCGCCGGCCACGGGGTGAGCCTGCTACCCCGGCTCGCCCAACCGGAATTCGTCGACGAGGCCATCGTGCTGAAACCGGTGTCCGGAGTGAGCCCGGTGCGCCGGGTCGGGGCGCAGATCCGCTCGGGAACGGCCGAGCAGCCACACATCGCCCCGGTGCTCACCTCCCTGCGCCGGGCGGCGGCCGACGTTGCGGACGGCCCGCTGGAGTGCCGCCCGGTCGTGCACCGGGCCATGGCTCCGGTGGCATCGACGGCGTGACTGCTGTGTATGGGGCTCCGACGTTTCGCTCCTCGCCGCGCCGCTGATCATCACCGCACCGCTGATCTTCTCCCGGATGGCTGATCTTCGCCGCATGGCTGATCTTCGCCGGATGGCTGACCTTCGCCGCACGGCTGATCGGCCGTCCGCCGGATCGGTTGGCGCTCAGCCGATCTCGGCCACATGACTGATGTTGGCGACGTCGTCCTGGTCGGCGGAAGGCTGCGCGGAGAACCATGCGTCCAGGATCTCGCCCAGCACGGGCTCAGACGTCATCCGGAGCGACAGCGCAAGCACGTTCGCGTCGTTCCACCTGCGCGCTCCGGCCGCGGTCGCCGCGTCCAGGCAGAGCGCCGCGCGCACACCCGGCACCTTGTTCGCCGCGATGGAGGCACCGGTCCCGGTCCAGCAGCACACCACGGCCTGCTCCGCGCGGCCCTCTGCGACGTCACGCGCGGCGGTCTCCGAGGCCCACGCCCACCCCGCCGGTTCGCCCGGTGCGAGCGCGCCGTGCGCGCGCACCTGATGGCCGCGGGCACGCAACTGCGGGAGCAGCGCGCCGGCGATACCGGTGTCCTCGTCGGCCGAGACGGCGATGAGCATCGGGTCACCGTACCCTCGACGCACACCGCTCCGAGCCGGCCGGGAGGATCCGCCGTGGCAACCACCCTGATCGCGTTGATCCGTGGCATCAACGTCGGTCCGAGCAAACGCGTCGCGATGGCTGATCTGCGCGAACTGCTGACCGGGCTCGGGTACTCCGACGTCCGCACGCACCTGCAGAGCGGCAATGCGGTCTTCTCCACCGGCGCGAAGCCCGGCACGGTCGGGGCGGAGATCGAGGATGCGCTGGCCGACAGGGTGGGCGTGCGCGCGTCGGTGGTGGTGCGTACCGGACGTCAGCTGACGGCGGCGATGGCTGCTGATCCGTTGGCGGAGATCGCGGACAACGGATCGCGGCACTTCCTCGGCTTCCTGTCCGCCGCGCCCGACCCCGCCAAGGCGGCGGCCCTACCGCAACTGGGTGAGGACGTCGATACCGCACCGGACGTAGTGCGCCTGCTCGGCGACCACCTGTACCTCTGGTGCCCCAACGGCATCCTCAAGGCGACCTTCAGCAAGGTCGACTGGGACCGCCAACTCGGCGTCGTGGTCACCATGCGCAACTGGAACACCGCCACCAAGCTCGCCGAGCTCGCCCGCGCCTGACCCCGCGCCCCCCTTTGTGGCGCGGATCATCATCGCCAGCGCGGCTGAAATGCTTCACTCGCGTCACTCACTTCCCATAACCGGCACGATTATCCGCGCCGTGGAAGTTGATCCGCGCTCAAAGGGGATCCGCGCTCAAAGGGGATCCGTGGGAACCGAAGAGCGCCTTGTCCAGCAGCGGGGCCTGCTCGCGGGCCCACGGCGACAGCCCGCTGCCCGGTTCGGCGGCGGCGTCCAGGAACTGCTGCCAGCTCCACCAGGCGACTGCGTCGACCTCGTCGGCGCGCGCCCGCACCTCACCGGAAATGGTGCACACGAAGACGGGGCACAGCTCGTTCTCCTCCACCCGCCCGTCGGAGGCCCGATAGCTGAAGTCGGGCAGCACGACACGCAGGTCCTGCGGGTCAAGGCCGAGTTCGAAACGCATCCGGCGGGTGGCCGCAGCCGCGGGAAGCTCGCCGGGGGCGGGGTGGCCGCAGCAGGTGTTGGTCCACACCCCGGGGAACGTGAGCTTGTCCCTCGACCGTTGGCTGACCAGCAGTCGGCCGTCGCCGTCGAAGCCGTAACACGAGAAAGCCAGATGACGGGGAGTGCGCAGGCCGTGCACGGTCGCCTTGTCGGCGACACCGATTGCCCGGCCTTGGTCGTCGACCAGCACCACCTGCTCGCCGACGGTCGGCCCGGGCTCGGTGGCATCGACGGACACCGTGGGATCGATCAGCGGGTAGGAACTGTTCACCGGCGTTGACACTGGGCCCAGACTACCGACAGCCCGGGCGACCCCTTGGCCGACCGGGCTGTGCGGAACCCATCTGAACAGGAATCACGCGTGAGCAGGAATCACACCTGAGCAGGACTCACGCGTGAGCTGAAATCACGCCTCGGCCGGCATCTCCTCCTCGGCGGCGATGGAGTCGTCCTGCCCGCGGCGGTAGAAGGCGAAGGCGCACAACACGATCGCCAGCATGGCGTACCCCAGGGCCACCTGCGGGTCCGCGGCCCAGCCCACCTCCGAGGCGTGGATCAGCCCGATCCAGCTCAGCGCCGCGCCGACCGCTGCGGCGATCGCGGAGGCGTAGAACTTCCGCATCAGGATGAATGCCACGATCGACCCGAGCACCATGCCGGCCAGCACCGCGCCCTCGCCGAGAGTCTTGAGGCCCTGGTAGACGAGCCCGGCGTTGCCGAGAGCCTCGTCACCGACCTGCGCGGCAGTCGTTCCGGCCGCGGCGAGCGCGTTGTCGATCAGCCCGGTCCCCCACGACGCCAGGTTCGGCAAGATCGCGGCCACCACGGCGGCGGCCTGGATCCGCGGCACCGACTGGAATGCCTGCGCGCCGATCAGCAGCCCGATGTACAGCAGGATCGGGACGATCGCAGGAATGGGCAAGACCGTGTTGAGGACGCCCAACAGGCCAAGGAAGCAGAGCACCGCGATGAAGATGCCGCTGGCCATGGAGTACGAACCGCGCCCGCCGGCCGCCTTCCAGCCCGGGTGTCCGATGTACACAGCCGGCGGGAACGGCGAACCGAGCGCCGACCCGATGATCGCACCGGAACCGTCGGCCAGCAGTACGCTGCGCAGGTTGTAGCTGTCCCCCGCCGCCGCGGCGCTCTCCACGTTGCTCATCGCCTCGGCGAAGTTGTAGACGCCCAGCGGGATCGCGGTGGCCAGCAACGGAGCCAGGTTGCTCAGCCCGTTGAACAGCATATCGAAATGCAGGGTCGGCACCGCGATCGCGATGTCGCTGACCGCCTGCTGCACGTCGGGCACCGACATGTACCCGCCGATCCAGCCGATCGCGGTACCCACCAGCAGCGCGGCCAGGCCGACCGGGATCCCGCCGGGCAGCCTGATGTTGGTGAAGAACCCGACCAGGATGATGCCGAGCACCGGCAACCCGATCCAGGCCGCCTCCCAGATCTGCGCGGCCGGTCTCATCGAGATGAAGGTCAACGAGATACCCGCCAACGTGCCCAGCATGGCGGCTCGCGGAGTGATCTTGCGGATGAACGGCCCGACGAACGCACCGATCAGGACGATCACGCCGATGACGAACGCCCAGGCCAGGCCGGCTTCCCAGGCGCGGATCGGGTCACCCGTGGTCAGGAAGATCGGCAACATGATCACGAAGACGACGATGAACATGTGCGGGACGCTCGGCCCGTAGGGCAGTGCGGTGACGTCGGTGCGGTTCTCTCGGCGGGCGAGCCGGCGGGCAAGCAACGTGTAGTAGATGTTGCCGGCGAGCATGGCAATGCCCAGCGCCGGGAGCACTGTGCCCAGCACGTCAGTGGCCGGGATCTGTACGACGAAGATGAGCAGTGAGGTCAGCGTCAAGACGTTGACCAGGATGTTGAAGCCGAGGCCGAAGAACGCGTTGGTCTCGCCGCGGGTCCACCACGGGATCTTGAGTGAGTCCTCCGACTTCGAGGTCTTGAAACCGGTCAGGTTCATGGGGTTCTCTCCTTTGCGGAGCGGTGCGCGTGTGGGGGAATGCCTGCCGAGGTAAAACCGGCCGTCGGTGATGCGGGAAATGCGGTGATTCAGGCGCTCAGCACCGGCTGACGCAGGGCTTGCAGCAACGCCGTGGAGTCGGCGACCCAGCCGAAGATCCCCCCCTGGGCCGCAACCATTTCCAGGCCGACACGCTGGAATTCCGGGAAATAGGAGCCGACGCAGTCGGAGAGCACGAGCGCGTCAAAGCCGCGATCGTTGGCTTCGCGCACCGTGGTGTGCACGCACACCTCGGTCGTTACCCCCGTGACGATCAGATGGGTGATGCCCGCATCCTCCAGGATGGCGCCGAGTTCGGTCGCGTAGAACGCGCCCTTGCCCGGCTTGTCGATGACGATCTCCCCGTCGATCGGGGCCAGCTCGTCGATGATGTCGTGCCCGTACTCACCGCGGATGAGGATGCGGCCGTGCGGGCCGACGTCACCGATGCGCTGAGATGGCTTGCCACGCTGCAACTTCGCGGGCGGGCAGTCCGAGAGATCCGGCAGATGGCCCTCTCTGGTGTGAATGACGAGCAGGCCGCTCTCTCTCGCGGCGGCCAGCACCTCGGCCAGCGGCGGTACCACCTTCTGCAGCAAACTGACGTCGTTACCGAGGGTTTCGCCGAACCCACCGGGCAGCAGGAAGTCTCGCTGCATGTCGATGACGATCAGGGCGACCTTCCCCTCGGGTAGCGGGAAAGGCCCTGGCTCAGCCGTGAGCATCGCGGGAGATGTTGTCAGGGAGGGTGTGTCGGTCATGCGCACTCCTGATCTTCAGAGGGCAGGGACTGGACTGGATCGGCCCGCTGGCCTACGGGGCGTGCTGGTCGATCGACTCGGCGGCCAGGTAGGCTCGCCAGCCTCCGTGGTGGGTGATGTCGAGCGCGGTCGGGTCGGCGAGAACCGTTGCGTCGGCGACGAATCCGATCTCCCGGGTGCCGTTGGCCAGCAGTACGCGGCCAAGGCACACGGAATCTGCTGCGGCAGAAAGAACTTCGGCCAAGACCGAAGCCGGCAGCACCCAGGTCTCCACCGCGATGGCCGCGCCGCCGGTGTCCACCCGGACCAGGGCGGGTACCGGCGCCACGTCACCGACCCGCAACAGCCGGTAACTGGGTGCGGTGGACGTCCGCGACACGAGGATGCCGCCCCGGTCGGTGAGGTCAGCGCTGCGAGGTTGGTCCGAGAGGTGATGGCCCACCACCACGAGCCTGGTGGTCGAGCGAGTGTCCGCCTGGCCGCGATCACTCCGGTCCGCCGGCACCGCAGGTCGGGCGGCCAGAGCCGGTTCACCGGCCAGCCTGGCGGCCAGGGCCAGCACCCGATCGTCGGCCAGGGCCGGGCCGAGGACCATCAGCGCCGCGGGGCGGCCGTCGCTGGTCAGGCCGGCGGGAACGACCGCCGCGCAGAGGTCGAGCAGGTTACCGAAATGCGTGTAATGGCCGAGCGCGGTGTTGGTGGCGATGGGATCGGCCAGCACCTGGTCCACCGTGAAGGTCGTGCCCACTGCGGGAAGGATCAGCACATCCATTTCCCGCCACAGCTGGGCGACCTGGGTGCGCAGCTCTCCCAGGCGATGTTCAGCTGCGAACACATCTGTTGCGGTGTAACGTCTTCCGCCGTCCAGAATAGAGCGGATCACCGGCAATACCGCGTCCGGCCGATCGTCGAGGAACGCGCCGAACTCAGCCAGCCGCTCGGCCACCCACGGACCCGAGTACAGCAGCGCGCCCGCGTCAAGGAACGGTCCGAGCGGGACCTCGACGGTGCGGTCGAAGGCACGTTCGATCCCGGCGCGGGCCGCCACATGGGCCTCCCGCATCGGACCGTCACCGAAGAACTCCAACTCGGCGACGTCGGGAAGTCCGATGCGGAAGCTGTTCGGGTCGCGACTGTCCCGGCGCCGCGATCTGCTGTACGGGTCGTGCTCGTCGGCCACCAGATCGAAGACCACGGAAAGATCCGTGACGTTCCCGGCGATCAGGCTGATGCAATCCAGCGAACGGCAGGCCGGGACCAGACCCACCGTGCTGATCAACCCCCGGGACGGCTTGAACCCGGCGATGCCGTTCAAGGCCGGCGGTACCCGTCCGGAGCCGGCGGTGTCCGTCGCTACGGTGAACGGGACCTCGCCGGTGGCCACCGCGAGCGCCGACCCGGAACTCGATCCACCGGAGATCAGGTTGTTGCCGAAAACGCTGCGCGGCAACGTGTACGGCGTCCTTGTCCCGTTCAGGCCGGTGGCGAACTGATCGAGATTGGTCTTGCCGATGAAGATCCCGCCGGCATCGAGCAGTCGGGATACCACCGGAGCGGTTGCGGTGGCCTGATACGCATACTCCGGACAGGCCAGAGTCGTTGCCACTCCAGCGACGTCGATGCTGTCCTTGACGCCGAACGGCACTCCGTACAGCGGCAGTGAACCCGGATCCGGATGCTGTTCCAGTTCCTTGGCTCGCAGGATCAGGTCGGATCGGTCGACGACGGAGATCCAGGTGCCGTCGTCGCCGCGCTCGGTGATCGCTGTGAGCACCGCCTCCACCAGGTCGGTGGGTGTCAAGTCGTTGCTGCGGTAGGAGTGTGCCAGCTCGGAAATCGACGGACCGTGCACCGGACCGCTGTGCGGACTCTGAGGCATGCGGTCGATTGTCGACAATCGCTGTATCGGGGGTGGAACCGTCGTGTTAACAGTGGGCTACGTCAGCCCCCTGCCGCGAGGCTGCGGGCGGCACCGGCGCAGGGGCAGAATTGCCGCGAACGGCGCACACCCAAGGCAGCGGGATGCGCTGATCAAAGACACGGGAAGTGTCCGCTTTGCCCGAGCGCAAGGTACAGATGATCAGCGCACCCAGCACAGCGTCCGAATGATCAGCGCACCCAGCACAGCGTCCGGATGATCAGATCGGCCCCGCCGAACAAGGCAATTCAACAACCACCTGCCGCGCGGGGCAAACCTCCGCCGGCCAGTCCGCGGGCTCGGATCTGGTTCCCGCGGTCATGCGGGCTCGGCGACGGACCCCGCGGCGATCGGCGCATCGGTCCGAAACCGCAGATATCGCTGCCCGCCGTGTTCCTGCAGAGCTTCCAGCACCCGGTGTGGGTCGTTGCTCTCCAGCGCGGTCACCAGCTCCGCGTGCCGTCGCAGACCTTCCCCCGGCCCCATCAAGGACGCCTCGAGACGGAGGTTGACGGCCATCGGGCGCTGCAATTTGAGCAGGATCGGTTCCAGTGCCAGATCGAGCTGGCGGTTACCGGCAAGCGAGACGATGGCCGCGTGGAAATCGCGGTGCGCATCGTCCTTTGCCAGCTGATCGCCGAGTTCCTGCGCTGATCGCATCCGTTCCAGATGCAGCCGGACGTCGGCCAGCGGGTCTGCCCCCGGGCGCGCCGTGAGCGGCAGGGCGGCGGTCACCGCGTACCGCTCCAAGACCGCTCGTACCTCGAAGAGCTGGCGGATGTCCTCTTCGGACCAGGTGGCCACCCGCGCACCGCGGCGCGGCAAATGTTCGACCAGCCCTTGCTGGGCCAGCAGCCGCAGCGCTTCCCGCAGCGGCGCCCGACTGATCGAGAACCGTTGCCGTATCTGCTCTTCGATGAGGCGCTCACCGGGCTCCAAGGCTCCACTGAGGATCTCGTCGCGCAGCTGCCGGGTGGTCACCTCGACCAGACTCGGTGCGAACAGTTCGACGGCGGCGGGATCGGCACTCATCGGCTCTGGGCCTCCCATCCGGCGAGGGCGCGGGCCCGACGGCCATGCGCGCTGGATTCGCGATGTGCTCACAGTGTAAGAGAAAGACCCTGAAACCCCGGCCCGCCGGAGCTCTACTCCGGTGGGCCGGGGCGGTTCTGCGGACTGTCAGCGGCAGAACGGCGACGTCACGCCGCGGTCTTGACCAGGTGACAGGTCTTGTCGATGGCGAACCACTTACCGTTCAGCCCCTGGCCGTTGGCATCGCCCGGAGCGTTGTCGCCGGCGTAGTAGTACAGCGCCCACTTGCCCATCACCAGCTGCAGGCTGCCGTCGGGCCGCTGGATCGTCTTCGCGCCCGATGCCTGCAGCTCGTCGGAAATGGTGAAGTCGGCGGGCACTGTCAGCGGCGGCCATGCCTTGGCGCAGGCGTCGAAGCAGGTGGTCTGACCCTCCGGATCGTCAGTGAAGGCGTACAGGGTGTGGCCGTTCGCGCCGACCATCACCTCACCGAGATTGCCGACCTGGGCCAGGTCGACGACCGGTCCCTGCGTCGGAGCAGCAGCAGGCGCAGGAGCAGGAGCAGGCGCCTGAGCGGCCGCGTCGGCCGGTCCCTTGACCAGCTTGCCGTCCGCTCCGACCGCAAACCACTTGGTGCCGACACCCTCGCCGTTGGTCTCACCCGGCGCGCCGTCACCGACGTAGAAGTAGAGCGGCCACTTGCCGATCTTGAGCTGCTTGCTGCCGTCCGGCCGGTCGACGGTCGTCACGAGCGCGGGGTCCACCCCGGCCGGCGGGGTGAATCCGGCATCGACGGTCACCGCAGGCCACGCGGTGGCGCAGGCATCGAAGCAGGTGCTCGTGCCGTTGGCGTCATCGGTGAACCCGTACAGCGTGTGCCCGTTCGCGCCGACCAGCACCTGGCCAAGTGCCCCCGCCTGCGCCAGGTTCGCCGGGGCAGGTGCGGCCGGCTTGGCTACTGCCGGCGCCGGAGCGGCCGCCGATGGCGTTGCGGCGCCGGCACTGTCACCCTTGACCAGCTTGCCGTCGGCACCGACCGCGAACCACTTGCCACCGACGCCCTGGCCGTCGGCGCTGCCCGAGGCGCCGTCACCGGCGTAGAAATAGACCGGCCACTTGCCGATCTTCAGCTGCTTGCTGCCGTCCGGCCGGTCGACGGTACTCACCAGCGCGGGATCCACGCCGGGTGACGGGAGGAATCCGCCTTGCACGGTCACCGCCGGCCAGGCGGTGGCGCACGCATCGAAACAGGTGCTGGTGCCGTCGACGTCGTCGGTGAACCCGTACAGCGTGTGCCCGTTGGCGCCGACCAGCACCTGGCCGAGAGCGCCGGTCTCGGCCAGGCTCGCCACCGGCTTCGCTGCCGTCGGATCCACCGCGGCAGCCGCGGAAATTGTTGCCGTGCCAGCGATCTGACTGCCCTGGCCACAGGCCGAGAGGAGCAGACCGGCGGCCACGATCGCAATCGGGGCGGCCAGAATCGTGCGAAGTTTCATCGCGAAACCCTTTCGGAATTGGACCAAGTCAGGTGGTGGGCCGGGGTGGTGGTCCGCTCGATCGCCCGGCACCCTGCAATACGGGGGCCGTGGCCAAACGGTTCGCGGGTTTCGGCGAGAACCGTGACGGCCGCGCGCACGTATTTCTTGTCATGACGTCAAGCGGGTTCTTCCTCGCCGGGGGTGCGGGCACCCGAGCCCGGCACAACGGCTGAACTACCCTCATCCTGGTGCTGAGCCAGGAGGACATCGGACGCTTTCGCGCCGGCGACTCCGACGCGGTGCGCCTGGTGTACCGGGAGTACAGCCGACTCGTCTACGCGGTCGCCAGAAACCTGCTGGGCTCGCCGCAACTGGCCGAGGAAGCGACCCAGCAGACCTTCCTCAAGGCGTGGCGATCCGCCGCGACGGTCGACCCCGGTCGGGACCTGGCTCCGTGGCTGGCCACCATCGCCCGCCGCACGGCGATCGACATCCATCGGCAGGAGTCACGGGAGACGGCCGGCAATCTGGAGGACGTACCGGTCGCGCACCCGGCGATCGTGCAGCAACCGGCCGCGATCGAGCGCACGTACGACGTCTGGCAGGTCCGGCAGGCGTTGGACGAACTGCCGCCGGACGAGCGGGTGGTCGTGCAACTGCAGCACCTGGAGGGGCTCACCCAGACTGCGGTTGCGGAGCGGCTCAACGTCCCGGTCGGGACCGTGAAGTCGCGGGCGCACCGGGCACACAGGAAACTCGCGGCGCGCCTGGGCCATCTGCGGGAGGGCTTCGATTGACGCCCTGACCGGCCCGGCCGGTCGCCGCCGCGAAACGGCTCCGACCAGCACCGATCGACACAACTCGAGCACAGATCGACACAGCAGAAGTCGTACCGTGGGACACCGGGACGGGAAGGAGGTGAGCTGCGATGGCACCAGCGGGTGACGGGCACAGCGGTCGGCACAGCGCCGACGACACCGCGACCGACGAGGCCAGGGTGAACTACCTCAGTGGCGACGCGGACGTCGTGCTGGACGCGGCCGATCAGGCCGAACTCGACGAGTTGCGCGCGCTGCTCGCCGACCCGACGCTGTGGGCCGAGCCGCCTACCGAACTCGAGGATTCCGTCGTCGGGCTCATCACCGCCGAGAGCGCTGC
Source organism: Mycobacteriales bacterium (assembly GCA_038322925.1). Classification (GTDB taxonomy): domain Bacteria; phylum Actinomycetota; class Actinomycetes; order Mycobacteriales; family Nakamurellaceae; genus Nakamurella. The sequence continues at coordinate 2,320 of JBBQGJ010000075.1, read as the reverse complement.
AACCCGGGGTGAGGACCAGGTGGCCGGCACCCCCGAGATCTCCCCCGCGCCGGGCACGCCGACGTCGGGCACGCCGACGTCGGGCGGGCCGGCGTCGGGCGGGCCGGCGGCAGACACGCCCGCTGCGGCCCCGCGAGACGACCGCCCTTTCCGGATGACGGGCGACCCCGGTCCGCTGGCGGCGGTGAACGATGACGGCTCACCCATCGATTTGGCGGCCGCGCGGGACCGCCGCGTTGCCAGGGACAACGCCAGGGCGGCCGGCGGTTCTCGCCGGCGATGGGCGCGTCCCGGGATCCTGGTCGCCGCGGCGGCGGCGGTGATCGCGGTAGCGCTGACCGGTGTGTTGCTGCTGCGGGACACCAGTCCCCCGCAGCGACGGTTCGACGTCGCACTGTCCGCCACCGAGTTGGCTCCCGGCGCTTCCGGTGACGCCAGCATGATCAAGACCAACTCGGGCTGGGAGATTCACCTGCAGGCGGTCGGCCTGCCTCGGTTGGAGAACGGCCAGTTCTACCAGGCCTGGCTACGCAACGCCGATGGCGTGTTGGTGCCGATCGGCTCGTTCAACGAGGGAACGGACGTCACACTCTGGGCGGGAGTTTCCCCGGAGACCTTCCCCACGTTCACGATCACCAGGGAAGCGGCAGACGGGAAGCAGGATTCGTCAGGGCAGCGGGTGATGTCGGGTTTCGCGGTCGAGCAGCACTGATCGGGCGCTACCGGACTGTCCGCATGACGACCAATTGGCCACCGATCGGCTGACAGGCTGAGTACCCTCCCAGAGTGAGTACCCGCCTGGACGACACGCTGGTCGATCGTGAGCGGGAGATCGAGACGATCGAACGGTTGCTCGCCCGCGCCGACAACCAAGCCGGCGGTCTGCTGATCGAGGGTCCGCCCGGCATCGGGAAATCCCGATTGCTGGCGTTCGCGCGGCGACATTCAACGGGCATGCGGGTGGTCAACGCCCGCGGCTCTGAAATCGAACGGGACATTCCCTTCGCTGTCGCCAGGCAGTTGCTCGAGCCGGTCCTGCATTCCGCGTCAGCTCGGGAACGGGCGGAACTGCTGGCCGGGGCAGGCAGCCTGGCCGAGCGAGCCCTGGTCGACTCCGAGGCCGACCAGCACGCCTCGGACGAACCCGGCTCTGCCACATTGCACGGGCTCTATTGGTTCACCGCCAACCTGGTCAGCAGGTCGCCGGTGTTGATGATCATCGACGACCTGCAGTGGGCGGACATCGCCTCGCTGCGCTGGCTGGCGTATCTCGCCCAGCGCATCGATGGGCTGAACCTGTTGTTGCTGCTGGCCGCGCGGCCCCGCCAGTCCGATTCCCACGAGGAGCTACGGGATTCATTGGCAGGGGTCCCCCAGTTCGAAACCGTGCGACCACGGGGTCTGACCCAGGACGGCGTCGCCCGGCTGGCGCAGGACGTGGTGTCGCTGACCCCGGAGCCCGAGTTCGTGGCGGCCTGCCACCAGCTGACCCGCGGCAATCCGTTTCTCGTCCGGGAATTACTGCGCGAACTCGCCGCCGCCGGGGTGGCACCGACCGCGGCGAATGTGCCGCTGGTCGAGCGCCAGACGTCGCGGACGGTGAGCCTGGCGGCGCTGGGCCGGCTGCGCCGGCTGCCGGCGGAATGCCGCGCGGTCGCCGATGCGGTGGTGGTGGCCGGGGATCCGTGCGAGTTGCCGCTCGCCGCTGCCATCGCCGGCCTGGACGAGGACACCGCCTCGCGCGCCGCGGATGCGCTGGCCGAGGCGTTCATCCTCGATCCCGGTAGACCATTGGCCTTCGTCCACCCCTTGGTGCGCTCCAGCGTCTACGCAGACATGGGCGTCGCGGAACGCCATGAGCTACACCGGCAGGCGGCAAGCTCGCTCACTTCCATGGGCGCCCCCGTCGAACGGATCGCACTGCACCTGCTGGCCAGCGAGCCGCGCGCGGATGCCGAGACAGTGGAGATCCTGCGACGTGCCGCACGTCAGGCGCAGAGCCGGGGGGCCACCGATGCGGCAGTCGTCAATCTCACCCGCGCTTGGCAGGAGCCCCCGCCACCGGAAGTGGTCGGCGACGTCGCCTTCGAACTCGGCACGGCGGAGCGGCACGCCGGTCGGCTGGAACCGGCGATCGCGCACCTTCGAGAGGCGATCGGTGCGACCACTGATCCCCGGCGCCGCGCCCTGGCGGCGGGGGAACTGTGCACGGCGTTGATGTACACCGGCGAACAGACCGCCGCGCCGGTGGTGGCCCTGCTGGACGCGATCCGGGCGCTGCCCGCGAACGAACGCGACCTCGGGCTCCGATTGGAGAATC
>JBBQGJ010000074.1:0-20991 GCA_038322925.1 Mycobacteriales bacterium | reverse complement strand
GCCCAGGCGCTGCGCGTTCGAGTCCCGACCGTTGCGGGAGCTGGATGCGCCCTTCTTGTGTGCCATGGAATCAGTGCCCTTCTCGCGAAATCAGCCGGCGTCGGCGGCCGAGGAACCGGCCGTGCCGAGGGAGATACCGGTGACCTTGATCTGCGTCAGCGGCTGACGGTGGCCCTGCCGCTTGTGGTACCCGGTCTTGTTCTTGAACTTGTGAATGACGATCTTCGGGCCCTTGGTGTGGGCGACCACCTCGCCGGAGACGGTCACCTTGGCCAGGGTCGCGACCTCAATGGTGATCTTCGGGCCGTCGACGAGGAGAACGGCCGGCAGGGTCACGGCCGCGCCAGGCTCGCCCTCGAGCTTCTCGATCTCGATGACGTCACCTTCGGCGACCTTGTACTGCTTGCCGCCGGTCTTGACGATCGCGTACATCGTGGACGCGCCTTCCTGCCTGTCGTGGTGCCGGGGTCCCCGGGCGTTGGTCTGTTGCTGTCGTTCTCAGTTCGGTTACTGCTGGGTGCACCGGCGGTTCCGGGCCGCCGACACTCGCCAGTACCACCCTCTGGGCCACCATCGGGTGTCAGACGATCGGTATCAGCTGGCATCAGGACAGGGCCTCGACGGACCCCGATCTCGCGAAGGAGTCCGTCCGTGCGACACGAACCAAATCAGGGCAACGCAAAGCGCGCTGCGCAGCAGCGTGCCGAACGACCACGATACGCGCCGCCGGGCGGGGGGAGCAAACTGCCGGCCGGGTGACAAGGATCAGGGGGTGGATCAGGCAGGGCGGACCAGGCGGTTCAGACAGTTCATACAGCGGGGACCGACTCGTCGGCGTCGTGGGGTTGATCCTGATGCTCGGCCTGCTGATCGGTCTGGGCGCCCTCGTCGGCGTCGTGGGGTTGATCCTGATGCTCGGCCTGCTGATCGGTCTGGCCGCCCTCGTCGACCCGATCGACGGGGATCGGCGCGGCCGCCGGGCCGGCCGGACGCCGTGCCGCGCGACGCCGGACCGGTGCCGCTGGGGCGGCGGGTTCGGATCCGGTCTCACCGTTGCCGTTCGGGTTCGCTCCGCCGTTCACCGCGTCGTTTGCGGCGTCGTTTGTGGCGTCGTTCACCGCGTCAGCGCCGGTATCGCGGTCGGCATCACTGCTTTCCGCACCGGACTCCGGGGTCACCGGTCGCACGATGATGTCCACCGCCTGCGTCGCGCCGGTTGGAGCACCGGCCGGACGGCCCGCCGACCGTCGGCTGCGGCGCGGCTGCCGGGGCTGCTCCAGTGCCGCGGCTTCGACCGGAGCGCTATCGCCGGCACCTTCTTCGGCTGCTGCGACTCGCTGGGCGTTCTCGGTGTTGTCGGCGTTGTCAGCGTTCTCAACAGTCACCACGCCGGCGTCCAGCACGTCACCGTCGACAGCACCGCCGAGCACGCCAACGCTCACCCCGCCCACGGTGTCCGGCCAAGCGTCGTCGCCAGGCGAACCGTCGGTCCGTTCGCTGTCACGCCGACCCCTCGGCACCACCTCGAGTTCGTCGTCATCGCCGACCAGGGCCGGCGGTGGCTTGGGACCACGTGGATCGGGTTTGCGCCCGAGGGCGTGTTGCACCCTGGTGACCACGTCCTCCGTCGGCTCGGTGTCGCGCCCGCGGTTGCGGCGGTTCTTCCCGGCACGCCGCTCGGCCGGCGCGTCCTCGCCAGGGGTGAGGTCGATCGGCGCGTCGTGCAGGATGATGCCGCGCCCGCCGCAATGCGGGCAGGGCTCGGAGAAGGCCTCGAGCAGGCCGGTGCCCATCCGCTTGCGCGTCATCTGCACCAGCCCGAGGGAGGTCACCTCGGCGACCTGGTGCCGGGTGCGGTCCCGTCCCAGACACTCGGTCAGCCTGCGGAGCACCAACTCGCGGTTGGATTCCAGGACCATGTCGATGAAGTCGATGACGATGATCCCGCCGATGTCCCGCAGCCGGAGTTGCCGGACGATCTCCTCGGCGGCCTCCAGGTTGTTCTTCGTCACCGTCTCTTCGAGATTGCCACCCGAGCCGGTGTACTTGCCGGTGTTGACGTCGACGACCGTCATCGCCTCGGTGCGGTCGATCACCAGCGAACCGCCGGACGGCAGATGAACCTTGCGCTCCAGTGCCTTGCCGATCTGCTCGTCGACCCGGTAAGTGGCGAACACGTCGCCGCCGCCGGCGGGTGCTTCGTACTTGGACAGCCGGTCCGCCAATTCCGGGGCGACCGCAGTGATGTATTCGGAGACCGGTTCGAAGGCCTCGTCGCCGTCGACCACCAGCCGGCTGATGTCGGAGTTGAACAGGTCACGGACGACCTTGAGCAATGTCCCCGGTTCGGCGTACAGCTGAGTGGGTGCGGAGGTCTTCGCCGCCGCGCGGCGGGAGATGTCCTCCCACTGGGCCTTCAACCGCTCCACGTCCCGCGCGAGCTCGTCCTCCGCGATGCCCTCAGCGGCGGTCCGGATGATCACCCCGGCGTCCTCGGGCACGATCCGGTCCAGGATCGACTTCAGCCGCTTGCGCTCGGTGTCCGGGAGCTTGCGGGAGATCCCGGTGGCGCCGCCGTTCGGCACGTACACCAGGAACCGGCCAGGCAGGGAGATCTGCGTGGTCAGCCGAGCGCCCTTGTGCCCGATCGGGTCCTTGGACACCTGGGCCAGGATGGTGTCGCCGCTGGACAGCGCGGTCTCGATGCGCCTGGCCTTGCCGTTCAGCCCGGCCGCGTCCCAGTTGACCTCACCGGCGTACAGCACGGCGTTGCGCCCGCGGCCGATGTCCACGAACGCGGCCTCCATCGACGGCAGCACGTTCTGCACCTTGCCGAGGAATACGCTGCCGATCATCGAGTCGGATCCGGCCCGGGACACGAAATGCTCGACCAGGATGCCGTCCTCGAGCAGCGCCACCTGCGCCAGGTCACCGCGCTGGCGGACCGCCATGACCCGCTCGACCGACTCGCGCCTGGCCAGGAACTCGGCTTCGGTGAGGATCTGCGGGCGGCGACGGGAATCGCGGGAATCGCGCCGTCGCTGACGCTTCGCTTCCAACCTGGTGGAGCCGCGAACGCCCTGCACTTCGGAGGAACCGCTGGACGCGCCGGACCCTGCGGCGCCCGACAACCGGGGTTCGCGGACGTGCACCACGGTGTTGTCGGGGTCGTCCTCGCGGGGGCCGTCCTCGCCGGTGACCCGCCGCCGGCGACGGCGACGGCGTCGGCTGCCCGCGCTGCCGGCGCCGCGGTCGTCCGATTCGTCGGTCTCCGCGGATTCCCCGCTCTCCGCGGATTCCTCGTCCGTCGCGCCGGCGTGGGAGGACCCGGGTGCCGCGGAATCGTTCCCCGCACCTTCGTCGGTGCGCTGCTCGTCGGCTCCCTCGCCATCAGAACCGGCCGCATCATCGCCGGCTGCATCGTCACTGACCCGGCCACGACCGCGACGTCCCCGCCTCCGGCGGCGACCGCGCCCGCTGGCGTCACCCGCCTGATCGTCGCTCGCCTGATCGTCGCTCGCCTGGTCGTCGCTCGCCCGGTCGTCGCTCGCCTGGTCGTCGCTCGCCTGAACGTCGCTGCCGTCGCTCTCGTCAGTGGCCTGGGCCGTGTCCGCGGTGTGGTCTGTACGGCCGTCGGCCGAGGTTTCCGCATCCGGTCCGCCCGTCGCGGCACCGTCGGCTGCACTGTCCGGTTCCCGGTCGGTCAGCGTCGGCTCGGATTCGACGGGGTGTCCGCCTCCACCGCGGCGGCCCGAACGGCCACGCCGCCGCCGGCCCGAACCGGCCGGCCGGTCTTGGGCGCCTTCGGCGTCGTCGGGTCCGGGCCCATCGGCGCCCTGACCGTCTGTCTCGGCCCTGACAACTTCGGGAGGCAGGAACAACGGTCGGGTGCCGGTCGGCAGGTCGGGGTGCTGGCCCTTGTCCGCGTCGTTCCCGTCGGGGGCTGCTGCGGACTCGTCGGCGGTGCCGGCGGCCTGGCCGTCGGGCGCGTCGGCCGGTGCGAGGAACGCCTCGATGACGTGGCGCGCGACGTCGGCCGGAACGGACGAGGAGGCGCTCTTGATGGTGAGGCCGCGTTCGGCCAGTGCGGTCAGCAGTTCCTTGTTGCTGATCCCGATCCTCTTGGACAGCTCATGCACTCGCGGCTTGGCCGGTAGGTCGGCGAGGGCGCTCTCGAGGGTGGGCGTGATCGACATACGTGTAGTCCTCCCCGAGGCCCCCGGGCGCGTACATGACGCGTCCGCACAGGGACCCCGTACATTTCGGACCCGCAGCCCGGCGGTCACCGGCGGCGGGAAGTCTGGTGTGCGTCGTGCCGATCGGCTCGCGGCGTTCCGTCCTCGACGCGGCCCGGCGTCTCACTCACCGGGGCCGAGGACCGCTCCTGCACCGACCAGGCCCGGGTCCTGTGCCGAATGTTTTCAGCACTGAACCTCTGTCAGTATCCCACACGGCGCTCCGGCGGCCCGCGACCCGCTGCCGCGATGATCAGTTCAGGTCAACAGCAGGGTGCCCAGCCGGCGGCTGGCGACCACCAACCCGACCGCGGCCATGATCACGAAGTACAGCGCATGCAGGAGCAAGGCCGGCGCGGCCGGGCCAAGGCAGAGCCCACGCATCAATTCGATGCCCTGATACAGCGGCAGGCATTCCACCACGATCTGGATTCCCCGCGGGTAGACGTCCAACGGGTAGAACGTGGTGGAGAACAGGAACATCGGCAGGATCGCGGTGTTCACCCAATCCAGCTGCTGGAACGTGGTCAGGAAACTGGTGACGGCCATCCCCACCGCACCGAAGCCCAGGGCGATCAACAGGGCGGCGGGCACTGCCAGCAACGCCCACCAGGACGACAACAACCCCATCGCCGCTATCACCAGCACGAACGCGATCGAGTAGAGCCCACCGCGCAGCAGCGACCAGCCGATCTTGCCCAGTGCCACGTCCGCGGGGCCCATCGACGTCGCCAACATCGCGTCGTAGAGCTTCTCGTACCGCAGCTCGAAGAACACGTTGTGCACCGAGTCGTAGAGCGCACCGTTCATCGCCGAGGTGGCGAGCAGTGCGGGCGCGATGTAGGCCGCGTAACTGACGCCGCCCACGTCGCCGACCAGCGCGCCGAGTCCGTTGCCCATCGCGAACAGGAAGAAGACCGGCTCGAAGAAACCGGACAGCACGATCCACCACACCCGCCGGCTGACCAGCAACGAGCGCTCGAGCACCGCGTGCGCCCGCCCCGCGTACAGCTGCAGCGGCAGCACCCTGGAGATCAGCATCGCGGGCTGGCGGGTGGCGCGGCCGGGGGAAATCCTCGACCCGGTCATACGATCAGCCGCCGGCGGTAGAGCCGCCTGGCCAGCGCCAGTCCCGCCACGAACAGGGCCGCCAGGTAGGCCGCGTGCCCCACCGTGGGCCAGAGCTCCGCGGTACCGAGCGCGAAACCGCGAGCAAGCTCGTTGCCGTGCCAGAGCGGCGATATCCGGGCCAACCAGCGCACCGCCAGCGGGAGCTGGGAGATCGGGAAGAACGATCCGGAGAACAACGTCAACGGCACCACGACGAACCGGAAGACCATCGCAAACGCGCCGCCGTCCGAATGCAGGGCGGCGCCGAGCGCCAGGATCAGCACGGCACAGCCGATCCCGGTCAGCGCGCCGGACGGGATCATCAGCAGGCCGGCCGGTCCGCCGGCCACCCCGAAGACCAGCAGCACCAGGTAGTACAGCGACGACGCGGCCAGCAGCCTGGTGCCGATGAACAGCACTTCCCCGTCGCACACCTGCCCGGGGGTGACCGGGGTGGCCGTCACGCCCCAGAAGACCTTGCTCCACTTGAAGCGGCTGTAGGCGGGGTAGGACCCCTCGCTGACCCCGATCTGCACCGCCGCGGCCACCAGCAACGCCGGGGCGATGTACTGCAGGTAGCTCACCCCACCCAGCGCCGCCGACTGCGGCCCCTCGTCCACCAGCGAGCCGAGCCCGAGACCAAGCGCGAGCAGGTACAGCAGCGGCGTGCCGATGGCCTCGGACAGGCTGAGCACCGCGTATCGCCGCCAGCAGCGCATCAGGTACTCCCAGACCATCAGCCGGCCACCGGAAGGCGCGTCGGCCTCCGCTGGACGGGGCCCGGGTCGGGAGTTCTCGATGGTGGCCATCAGTCCACCAATCTCCTGCCCGTCAACCGTAGAAAGACGTCCTCCAAGGTGGATCGCCGTACCAGGGTCGATCGTGGCCGCACCCCACGGGCGTACACGGCTTCCAACGTCGCCTCACCGTCCTGGGTGTACAGCAACAACCGGTCGGGGAGGACCTCCACCCGCTCGACCAGATCGACCACGACCGGTTCGGCCTGTTGCTGGGCGTCGGGCATGAACCGCAATTCGAGAACCTCCCGCGAGGAATAGCTGCCGATCAATTCCGTCGGGGAACCCTCGGCAACGATCACCCCGCCGTCCATCACCACCAGCCGGTCGCACAGCTGCTCCGCCTCGTCCATGTAGTGGGTGGTGACGACCAGCGTCACGCCTTGATTCTTCAAGCGGAACAACCTGTCCCACAACGCATGTCGTGCCTGCGGGTCGAGCCCGGTGGTCGGTTCGTCGAGCAGCAGCAACTCCGGGTCATTGATCAACGACCGGGCGATGGTCAACCGCCTTTTCATCCCACCGGACAACGCGTCCACCTTGGTGTCCGCCTTCTCGGTCAATTGTGCGAACTCGATCAACTCCTGCGCCCGCCGTCGGCATTCGGACCGGGAAATACCGAAATAGCGCCCGTAGATGAAGAGGTTCTCCCGGACCGTCAGCTCCAGGTCCAGGTTGTCCTCCTGGGGTACCACCCCGAGCCGACCGCGGATCCGGATGCCGTCGAGTTCCGGATCCAGGCCGAGGATGGACAGCTCTCCCCCGGTCCGCGGGGAAACGCAGGCGATCATCCGCATGGTCGAGGACTTGCCCGCGCCATTGGGTCCGAGGAAGCCGAACGACTCACCACGCTGGACCTGCACGTCGATGCCGCGCACCGCCTCAACGGTCTGACCGGACAGCCCCGGGAAGCTCTTGCGCAGCCCGCGGGCGAAGATCATCGGCGCGGGACGCTCGGTCCCCTCGCCGGTGTCGGCGGGCCGGGGGGCCGAATTCGCGGGCCGGGTGGACGCCGGTGCCTCGCCGGCTCGCCGCGGCTCTCGACGTTCCCTCATGGGTTCCGACGCTACCGCCGGTCGCCGACACCGCCTCCTTGGTTTGCCCGGCCGGCGCACGTCTGAGTCCCGGGCGCAGTCGCAGCCCGCTGCAGTGTGTTCGCTGTGCACTTCCGCGGCGGCTGCCCAGCGTCCGTTGTGCACCGGCTGATCGGCCGCTGAAGGTCCCTGAGCAGCGGAGACAACGCTGCGGTGGCGAATGCGCGACACGCGGCACGCTCCGTCCCGCAGGCCGGCGGCCGCGGCTACTCTGGACTTCAGCCGCCGGCACCCCTCACCGGATCGCACGGCCGGGCAACCTCGTCGCGCCCTCGGACGTCCTATCACCGTCCGGCTGCCCGCCTGCGGGCCAGTTGTCCGGACGCAACGCGCACACACCGATCAGGACGAAGTGGGGTGAGAGCACCGATGACCAGGCCGAGCAATGCCTTCGCAGGTCGACGGCTGCCCCTGCGGGAGATCGGCATCGTCACCGTCGCCGTCGCACTGCTGTCGCTGGCGTTCGTGTTGCTGGTGACCGCACCGGCGTCCGCTCACCAGCAGGAAGACGCGGCGACCACGCACGCCGCGGCCGCGCCGATGATGCTGGCCGGCAACGGGCTGGACATCGCGGCGCCGGTGACCATCGGCCTCGGCCTGCTGTTCCTCGGCACCGTCATGGTCGGCTGGGCGTTCCTGGCCACCGGACGCCAGGACCGCCGCGGCGCGCTCGACTCCGACCGCTGACCTGTTCGACGGTGCGGCCGGACCACCACCGGACCACTACCGGACCACTACCGGACCACGGCGTACGCGCGGACCGTGAAGGTGCCCATGCCGTGCACCGCCGGCGGAGCCGCCGAGAATCGAAAATCGCTGTCCGGCAACTGATCCAGCGCGGTGAGGTGCTCGACGATGGGGATACCCGCAGCCAGCAGCCAGGTGTGCGCGGGGCGCCGGCCGGTGTGCGTGGAATCGATGTTCAGCGAATCGATCCCGACCAGCGCGGGTCTGGCCGAGACCAGGAATTCCGCCGCGTCGTCCGTGAGGTAGGGGTGCGCAGTGAAGTACGCCGGCGTGCCCCAGTGCCGCGCGTGACCGGTGTGCACCAACACCGCCCGGCCGACCAGGTCCGCGTTGCCGAGAGCCGAACGCAGCAGCGTTTCGTCGATGGGGCGACCGACGGCCGCCTCGATCGGCGGATCGGCGCTCAGCACCCTGGCCACCACCGCGTCCATCTCGACCATCCGTTCCAGCGGCACCGCCGCGAGGTCGTCACCGCCGCGGTAGCGGTGCGCGGGGGTGTCGAGGTAGGTGCCGGTGTTGGCGGCCATCGAGATGGTGCCGATGGTGAACTCGGTCCCGGCCGCATAGTGCGACGCCGATTCGTCGAACGACAGGTGGGTGCCGATGACGGGGGCGGGGATGCCCGGGTAGGTGACCAGGCCGTCGGTGATCGGGTGGGACAGGTCGACGATCCGCCGGGCGCCGCCGGTCATCCTGGCGTCCCCGGAGCGATGGCTCCTCTTGCGGTGCTGAGCGGAGCGGTGTTCACCGTGCTCACCGTGTTCACAGGGTTCACAGGGTTCACAGGGTTCACAGGGTTCACAGGGTTCACGGCGCCAATGTCGGTTCCCAGGATGATCTCGTCACGCTCCTGTCCGAGCCCGAGACGGATCCAGCCGGGCCGACGGCCCCATACTGCGAAACCGAACCGGCCGAAGTAGTCCTCCAACCCAGCACCTTCACGAACGCACGCATCGACCCTGGTCAGTCCGACCTCCCGGGCTTGCCCGAGCAGTGCCGTCATCAGACGCGTACCCGATCCCGACCCGCGGAGGTCGGGGTCGACCATCACCGCGACGATCTCGCCGGTGTGCCGGGACAGGCCCCGTCCGGGGCGCAGCACTCCGACGCCCACCAGTGTGCGGTGACGGTTCAGCGCGAACCCGAAGGCCCGACCGGAACGCAGATCGTCCACGAGCCCCGCAACGACCGCGGCGACCTCGGCGCGGCTGGCCGTCGGCGCGAAGCCGACCGCGCCGCCCGACTCCGCGACCCGGTGCCAGAGCGTCACCACGGCGACGCCGAAGGCGCTGTCCGACGCCCAGGTACCGCCCGGACCGACCCTGCGCAGGGTGATCTGGTCCGGACCCGGTGACTCGAAGTCGGGAGATTCGGGCTCAGATTCCGATGGGCTGGGTCCGCTCACAGGTCTGGGAACCACAGCCTGATCTCGCGCACGGCGGATTCGGTTGAGTCCGATCCGTGCACGAGGTTGGTCTTGGTCTCGAGCCCGAAGTCGCCGCGGATGCTGCCGTTGGCCGCTTTCTCCACCGGGTCGGTACCGCCGGCGAGCTGCCGGAACGCGCTGACGGCGCGCGGCCCCTGGACCACCGCGGCGACCAGCGGCCCACCTGTGATGAAGTCGACCAGCCCGTCGTAGAACGGCTTGCCCTTGTGCTCGGCGTAGTGCACCTCGGCGACGCTGACCTCGACCATCCGCAGATCCAGCGCGACCAGCGTCAGGCCCTTCTTCTCGATCCTTGAGATGATCTCGCCGACGAGTCCGCGGGCGACGCCGTCGGGCTTGATCAGGACCAGGGTGCTTTCGGACACGAGCGGGTACTCCCTTGTTCGGGCGGTGGGCCGCCTGACGGTGTGGATCGGGCGTGCTGTTGGTCGATGCCTGCCGGCGCTGTTGCTATCGCTGTGCGGGCTACTGCTGTGCGCCCGTCGGCCCCGGCAGCGTACCGGCCGCGAGCCGCCGCCGGAATTCACCGCGGAACCACAGGATCAACGCCCAGACCAGCCCGAACACCACACCCATGATGCCCAGCGGCGGGCTGATGACCCAGCACGCGATCATCAGCACCTGCAGGGTCACGATCACCGGCACGGCATAGGGGCGGGAGACGATCGCGCAGGCGCCGATCAACAGCACGGCCAGTACGCAGATGATCACCACGCCGGCCGGACCGACCCCGCCGCCGGTGTTCGCGGCCACCGGGATGGCAAGCAGCACCGTGATGGCCTCCAGCACCAGGGTCGCGGACATCGCGCCGCGCAGCCCCCGCTCCGGGTCGTACGGCCGGGTCGCCCGTGGTGCCGCCGCGGGTTCTGCGCCGGACGGCTGATCGGGGGCCGCGGCGGGTTCGGGTCCCGACGTGGGTTCGCTCATTCCGGCGCCAGACCCGCGAGCGCCCGGCCGTCGCCGGCCGAGACCACCGAACCGGTGATCACCACGCCCGTGCCCGACGAGTCCTCCGAGCCCGATTCGGCCAGGTCAACGGCCAGCGCGATGGCCTCGTCCATCCGCGCGGCGGTGTGCACCCGCTGCTCGCCGAAGACGTCGACCGCGAGGTCGGCGAGGTCGGCGACCGGCATCGACCGCGGCGATGAGTTCCGGGTGACCACGATCTCGTCGAAGGTGTCGTCCAGTGCCTGCAGGATCCCCGGTGCGTCCTTGTCGGCCATCACGGCCAGCACACCGACCAGCCGGGAGAAGGAGAATTCGGAGGCGAGCGCGGCGGCCAGCGCCGTCGCACCGTGCGGGTTGTGCGCGGCGTCCACCATGATCGTGGGCGAGATGCGCACCCGCTCCAGCCGGCCGGGTGTGGCAACGGTGGCGAAACCGTCCTGCACGGAAGCGATGTCGAGTTGGCGGCTGGACCCCGCGCCGAAGAACACCTCGGCTGCGGCCAGCGCGGTCGCTGCGTTGACGGCCTGATGCTCGCCGGCCAGCGGCAGGAAGACGTCCTCGTACACCCCGCCGAGGCCCTGGACGGTGAGCCGCTGACCGCCGACCGCGAACGCCCGGTCCAGCACGCTGAACTCGCTGCCGTACCGGGCGACGCTGGCGTCGACCTCGATCGTCCGGCGCAGGATGACGTTCATCGCCTCCTGTTCCTGCGGGCCGATGACCGCAACCGAGTCGGGCTTGATGATCCCGGCCTTGTTGCCGGCGATCTCGGTGAGCGTGTCGCCGAGGAAGTCGGTGTGGTCGATGCCGATGGGCGTGATCACCGCGACGCCGGCGTCCGCGACGTTCGTGCTGTCCCAGGTTCCGCCGAGCCCGACCTCGATGACGGCGGCCTCCACGGGAGCGTCGCCGAAGGCCGAGAAGGCCATCGCGGTGAGGATCTCGAACTTGGACAGCGGCAGCCCGCCCTCCTTGGCGCTGGAGGCGTCCACGAGATCGACGTACGGCGCGACATCCGCATAGCTCTCGACGTACCGCTCGACGGAGATGGGCGCCCCGTCGATGGCGATCCGTTCGGTGACCAGCTGCAGGTGCGGGGAGGTGAAACGGCCGGTCCGCACGCCGATCCGAGTGAGAAGCGCATCGATCATCCGCGCCGTCGAGGTCTTTCCGTTGGTTCCGGCGATCTGGATCACCGGGTAGGAACGCTGCGGGTTGCCCAGCAGGTCCATCAGCGCGGTGATCCGGGCCAATGTCGGGGAGATCTGCACCTCCGACCGTCGGCGATCCAGCAGCGTCTCGACCACCTGCAGGGTGAGGGGTGGCGCATTCGGTACCTCGTCGGCCGGTGAGTCGTCGTCGAGATCGGCTGTAGCCGCGGCGATCTCGCCGGTGGGGTCGGCAGGCGATGTGGTCTCAACCGGATCGGGCAGGCCCAGATTGCCTGCGTCCCAGCTGATGTCGCCGGTCGCCGGGAATTCGGACTCGTCGTCCGGGCCGTCGTCCGGCTCGTCGCTTGACCCGTTGCGGGGCGCGGAGATCACGTCACCGACCCGTCAAGGGCGGCGAGCCGCGCCGTCAGGCTGTCCACGTCCGCTGCGGCCTTCGCCGCCCGGGCCCGGATCTTGTCGACCACCGCGGCAGGTGCCTTTCCGATGAACTCCGGGTTGCCCAGCTTCTTCGCCGTGTCGGCGATCTCCTTTTGCGCTGCGCCGAGATCCTTGCCGAGCCTGGCCTTCTCCGCCGCGGTGTCGATGGTGCCCGAGGTGTCGACCCGGACCGTCACCGTCGTGCCTCTGGAAAGCGCGAGCTGGATTTCCGCGGTGGCCGTGAAGGAGTCGTCCGCATCCTCGAGCCGGGTCAACGCGGCCGCGGTGGCCAGCAGCGCATTGTCGTCACGGGGGCCGCCGGCGGCGGTCAGCGTGGCGGGGACCTTGCGGGACGGCGCCAGGCTCTGGTCAGCCCGGAACCGCCGGATCTCGGTGACCAGGGCCTGCGCGTCGGCGACCCAGGTGACCGCGGTCGGGTCGGCGACCCGGCCGGAGGGCTGCGGCCAGGCGGCGATCACCAGTGACTCCCCACCGGTGAGCGAGGTCCACAACGTCTCGGTGACGTACGGGACGAACGGATGCAGCAGCCGCAGCAGCGCGTCCAGCACGGTGCCGAGCACCGCCCTTGTGGTCTCCACCCGGTCCTTGCCGGCATCGGTATCCGTTGCCGCAGCGGCGATCTGGATCTTCGCCAGCTCCAGATACCAATCGCAGAACTCGTCCCAGGCGAAGTGGTAGAGGCCCTCGGCGGCCTTGCCGAACTGGTAGTCGCCGAGCAGGTCGGTGGTCTGGATGATCACCTCGTCGAGCCGGTCCAGGATCCACCGATCGGCCTGGGTGAGCCGGCCCGGTTCGAGCGGCGAGTCCGGCACCGTCGCGCCGTTGATCATGGCGAACCTGGTGGCGTTGAACAGCTTCGAGCAGAACTTGCCGCCGCCGGCCACCCACTCGGTGGCGATCGCCTGGTCCGCACCCGGGTTCGACCCGCGGGCCAGGGTGAACCGCACCGCGTCGGCGCCGTAGTCCTCGATCCACTTGAGCGGGTCGACGGTATTGCCCCGGGTCTTGGACATCTTCTTGCCGTACTGGTCGCGCACCAGCCCGTGCAGGGCGACGGTTTTGAAAGGTACGGAGGGGACTCCGTCGTCGTCCTTCGTGGCGTAGAGGCCGAACATCATCATCCGGACGACCCAGAAGAACAGGATGTCGTAACCGGTGACCAGCACGGACGTCGGATAGAAGGCCTTGAGCGTGTCGCTTCGGTGCGGCCAGCCCATGGTGGAGAACGGCCACAGCGCCGAGGAGAACCAGGTGTCCAGCACGTCCGGGTCCTGGCTCCAGCCATCCCCGGGCGGTTCCTCGTCGGGCCCCACGCAGCGGACCTCGCCGTCGGGGCCGTACCAGACCGGGATCCGGTGTCCCCACCACAGCTGTCGGGAGATGCACCAGTCGTGCATGTTGTCGACCCAGTCGAAATACCGGGCGGCCAGCTCCTGCGGGTGGATGACCGTCCGGCCGTCCCGGACCGCATCGCCGGCCGCCTTGGCCAGCGGTTCGACCTTGACGAACCACTGGGTGGACAGCCGGGGCTCGATGACGTCGTCGGATCGGGAGCAGTGCCCGACCGCGTGGATGTAGGGCACCTTCTCGCCGATGATCCGGCCCTGCTCGCGGAGCGCCTGCTTGATCGCTGCCCGTGCCTCGAACCGGTCCATCCCGTCGAAAGGCGTTCCGGTATCAGTGACGCGAGCCGATCCGTCCAAGATGGTGGGCATGGCCAGGTTGTGCTGGCGGCCGATCTCGAAGTCGTTGGGGTCGTGCGCCGGGGTGACCTTCACCGCGCCGGTGCCGAACGTCGGCTCGACGTGATCGTCGGCGATCACCGGGATCTCCCGGTTGACCAGCGGCAGCAGCACGGTGCGGCCAACCAGGTGCGCGTAGCGGGGGTCATCGGGGTGCACCGCGACCGCGGTGTCACCCAGCATCGTCTCCAGCCGGGTGGTCGCGACGATGATGCTGTCGCCGCCATCCTCGGAATCGTCATCGGAATCGTCGCCCAGCGAGCCGTACCGGACGGACACCAGCTCGCCGGCGTCCTCGCTGTGCTCGACCTCGATGTCGCTCAGGGCGGTCCGACATCCCGGGCACCAGTTGATGATTCGTTCGGCGCGGTAGATCAGGCCCTCGTCATAGAGGTGTTTGAAGATCGTCTGCACCGCGTCGGACAGCCCGTCGTCCAGGGTGAACCGTTCGCGGTCCCAGTCCACCGAGTCTCCGAGGCGTTTCATCTGGCCGAGGATGGCGCCGCCGGATTCCTGCTTCCAGTCCCAGACCTTCTGCACGAACAAGTCACGGCCGAAGTCGTGCCTGGTCTTGCCGTCCACGGCGAGCCGGCGCTCGACGACGGTCTGGGTGGCGATGCCGGCGTGGTCCATGCCCGGGAGCCAGAGCACCTCGTCACCGGACATCCGATGCCAGCGGGCCAGGATGTCCATCAGGGTGTGGTCAAGGGCATGGCCGACGTGCAGGTTGCCGGTCACGTTCGGCGGGGGCAGCACGATGGAGAACGGGCGGCCCTCACCGGAGAGCACCCGCTGCTCGTCGGCGCGGAAGTAACCCGCGTCGAGCCAGCGCTGGTACAGGGGTACCTCGGCCACCGCCGGGTCGTACTGGGTGGCCAGTTCCCTGCTGGGCAGGTCGTTGCGCTCGGCGGTGGTGGTCACCGGGCCAGTTTAGGTGTGCCGCGACGGTGCGATTTCCCGCGCGATTGCCGCTGGGGCCTGCCGGACTTCGGACTGCTCAGTACGACTTGGGCAGCCCGAGGGTGTGTTGGGCGACGTAGTTGAGCACCATCTCGCTGTTCACCGGGGCGATCCGCAGCAGTCGAGCCATTCCCCACAGCGGCAGCAGGCCGTACTCGACCGAGAGCCCGTTGCCACCGTGCGTCTGAATGGCGGCGTCCACCGCGGCGACGGCGGCTTCGGCGGCGGCGTACTTGGCCATGTTGGCCGCCTCACCGGCCGGCTGTCCGTGGTCGTAGAGCCAGGCGGCCTTGGCAGTCATCAGCGCCGCGAGTTCGACGTCGATCTTCGCCTTGGCCAGCGGGTGGGCCACCGCCTGGTGGGCACCGATCGGCTGACCCCAGACGCTGCGGCTGCTGGCGTACTCGGCGGCGGTCGCCACGGCGTACCTGCCGATGCCGACCCCCAGCGCCGCCGCGGTGATCCGCTCCGGGTTCAACCCGTCGAACAGCGGCCGCCAGCCCTTGCCCTCCGCGCCGACCAGCGCGGGCGCCGGCACCCGGACATCGTCATAGAAGACGGTGTACTGCCGATCCGGGATCTGCGCGGCGACCTCGAGGCGGTTCCAGGTCAGGCCGGGGGCGTCGATCGGCACGATGAACAGCGAGAGTTGCGCCTTGCCCGTCACCGGATCGGTGCCGGTCCGGGTGACGGTGAGGATCGCGGCGGCCTCGTCGACGCCGGAGATGTAGTACTTCTGCCCGCTGATCAGGTAGCCGCCCTCGCCGTCCGACCGGGCGGTGGTCGCCAGATGGTGGGCGTTGCTGCCCGCGTCGGGTTCGGTGATCGCGAAGACGATCTTGGTGCTGCCGTCGGCCAGCCTGGTCAGCCATTGGCGTTGCTGCGCAGGCGATCCGTGCCGCTTGAGAATCTCCACACCAATCGCACTGGACACCAGCAGGGTGAGCAGTGGGCAGCCGGCGGCCGAGGACTCCTCGGCCACCAGCGCGAGCTCACTCATCCCGGCGCCGCCGCCGCCGAACTCCTCGGGCACATTGATGCCGATGAAGCCGGCTTTGCCCAGATCGCTCCACAGCCCGGACATCGGCGTGGAGGTGCGCCCGTGTTCGGAGTAGGCAGCCGGCCCGTGTGCTCGGGTGATCTCCCGGACCGCGGCACGCAGGTCGGCGTATTCGGCGGGTTCGGCGAAGTCGGTCATCTCAGGCTCCAAGGTCTTGTGGACGATCCTCAGGATGCCAGATGTAAACCGCCGTTAACAAGGGTGATGCGGGTCACGCTCTGGTCGTGGGCTCAGCGCGAGACGTGGAATACGTCGGGAACGGTTTCAAACCAGCTGACGCGCGCCCTGATGAACCAACGCCGACTGCTCTTCCGACGGGCATGGTCGATTCGGCCCACGCGCCCGCTGCGGCCGGTTTTCGGCGGTCTTCGGCCGGTCTTCGGCCGGCATTCGGCGACGAGCCCGGTTCGACGACGGACGTATTGACCACGCGGGGGCGTCGGAACTCGCGAGTGTGCCTGTCGCGCGGATGAAGGGTGGGGGTTTTGTGTCTCGTGTGACGCGGGTAAACGATTTGATGCGCGCCGGCGACGTTGATCCGCGCCGAAAAGGGGACGATCAGGCGGGCGAGAGGGACATGGGGCCGTACACGGCCTGACGGTCGTTGAACAGGCTGACCGCCGTGATGCCTTCGTCCAGCAGATCGGAATAGACCTCGCCCAGCCACGTTTCGGCTGCCTCCTGGGAGGGGAATTCCACCATCGGGCCGTCCGCGACGACTCCGGCCTCGTCGGCATACCGCCACAGGTAAACCATTTCGCTCCTTGATCCCGACTTTGATCTGGGTGTCCGGACGCCACCGCCAGCCCGTGCATTCGACGGTATCCGGGAGGCCGGCGGGTGTCTGCCGGGACGCGACTTTCACAGCCGTTTACCGTCATACCCATTCCGGCCTCACGGCCAATGGCCCGCCCGCCCGCTCGCAGACATCTGAAGAGACCTCATGACACTGGACCTTCCGGCCGTGCCCAGCCCCGACCTGGCCGCGGCCGCCGCCGCCGCGGCCCGCCGCGATCGGCTGCCGGCCGGGGCGCTGGGTGTGTGGGGCGCGGTGCTCGACACTCTGGCGTCGGCGCGCGGCATGGCGTCCGGATCACTCGCCCCGCAGCGCCCGCGACTGGTGGTGATGGCCGCCGATCACAGCGTCGCGGACCTCGGGGTGTCGGCGGCCGTCCCCACCGATACCGCGCGCAGGGTCGCCGACCTGACCGCGGGGGTGGGGCTGACGGCGACGCTGGCTGCGGTCAGCGGCGTCGGGGTCAGGGTGGTGCACGCCGGCCCCCGCAGCGGACGGATCGACATCGAGGACGCGCTGGACGACGAGCAACTCGAGGCGGCGATCGCCACGGGACGGCAGATCGCCGACGCCGAGGTCGACGAGGGCGCCGACCTGCTGATCGGTGCCGTGTGCGGGGTCGGCGTCAGCACCCCGGTTTCGGTGCTCGTCGCCGTGCTGACCGGGATGGAGCCGGTGGACGCCACCACCCGCGGCTCCGGCGTTGACGACGCCGCCTGGATCACCAAGGCCGCCGCCGTGCGCGACGCGCTGTTCCGGGTCCGCAAGGCCGGTTCGGACGTGCTCACCCTGCTGCGCACCGGGGGTGGCGCCGACCTGGCCGCGCTCACCGGATTCATCGCGCAGGCCGCCATCCGGCGGACCCCGGTGCTGATCCACGACCTGCCCAGCACCGTCTGCGGTGTGCTCGCGCACCGGCTCGCGCCCGGCGCGGACAGTTACCTGCTGGCCAGTTCGCTGTCACCGGAACGGGGGCACCGCCGGCTGCTGGAGATACTGGGCCGCGAGCCGCTGACCGATTGGTCGATCACTGCCGGATCCGGAGTCGCCGCGTTGCTGGTGGTGCCCTCGCTCCGTGCGGCGGCGCAAGCGGTGGACGCGGTGCTGGCCGTGGACGAGGCCGCCGGGAGCCCCGAACGCGTCACCCGCTCCGTACACGCCATCGACGCCTGGGATCCCGAGCTGCTCTGACCGGCCGGGAGGATGTGGCGAGGCCTCCGGTGCCCGAACGCTGAGCACAGGCGTCACCCGATCAACCGGGAGTGCCCCCGGGCGACCCCACGCCTTCATCCCGCGCCCCCTGTCGGGGCGGCTCGACATCGGCCTGCCCGGCCGCCGCGGTGACCTGGTCACCGGTCCCAACTGCGGGCTCCTGAGTGCCGGTCGCCTGCTCGCTGCTGTGGCCAGCGGCCGCAGTGCCGGTCGCCTGCTCGCTGCTGTGGCCAGCCGCCGCCGCGGCCGCTGATGACTCCCGTTTCTTGGTCACCCCGCGCTGCGCCGCGCCGAGCAGCAACTTGACCACCAGACCGATGACGACCAGGTTGAGCAGCATCTGCACGCTCACCAGCAGCCGCATCGGGTTCGTCTCCGGGGTGATGTCGCCGAAGCCGACGGTCGCGAAGACCGTGATCGTGAAGTAGAGCGACTTGGTGTGGTCCAGCTGCTCGGAAAACGCCCCGGGGTTGGCCAATGAATTGGACAGGTAGATTCGCGCGAAGATCAGCAGGTACAGCGGCACCGTCACCGACATCGCTTCGACCGCACGCAGATTCGGGTACTTCGAATTCACGATCGCGGGGATCTGGATCCCCACGATGATGCCGAAGATCGTCAACGCCAACAGCAGCCCGGGCAGGTCCGAATCGGTGCCGGCATCGGGAGTCGGTATCAGGTAGTACGCGGTGATCAGCAGGGTGACCGTGACCAGCACCCGCGCCGCGATCCACAGGCCGAGCCGCCACATCTTCTTGCGGGGGATCGGCTCTGAGGGCAAGTTCGCTGTCATGACGTGGTGAAACCCCCTCCTCGGCCGACCGCCGTTCGCCGCGGGTCCGCGCGCCGTCACCGTAAGACGGTGCGCCGCTGCCCGACATGCCACGATCTGGATGAATCCCCCGGTGCTCCGCTCCCTGCTCAGCTTGCCGCCATTCGGCGCGGCGCGCCCACCGTGGCGATCCCGGCGGCCAGCACGCAGCAGATGATGACCATGATCATCGCGCCGGTCCAGCCCGAGCTGTCGAACACCACCGCGCCGGCGAAGCCCAGCAGGCTCGACCCCGCGTAGTACGCCAGGGAGTACAGCGCGGACGCCTGGGATCGCGCCGACGGCACCTGCTGACCCGCCCAGGCCGCCGCGATCGCGTGGGCCACGAAGAAGCAGAACGTCGCGATCACCAGACCGACCAGCACCAGCGCCAGCGGAGTGGACACCGTCACCGCGACGCCGACTGCCATCCCGAACGCGGCGGTGATCAGCACCGGCCGCCGCCCCCAGCGGCCGACGAGCCGGCCCACCCCCGACGAACCCACTGTGCCGACCAGGTAGGTCAGGAACAGCAGGCTCACCACGGACGCCGGCAGCCGGTACGGGTCGTCCAGCAGCCGGAACGCCAGCAGGTTGTAGACCGTGACGAACCCGCCCATCAGAAGGAAGGCCTGGGCGTAGAAGACCCACACCGTCGGGTCCGCCATCGCCGCGCGGATCCTGCCCCGGGCGGGTCGTCGGGCCGGCCTGTGATCGGCAGGCAGCAGGATGACGAACACCACGACCGCCGCCGCGACCAGCACCGACGTGGTCGCCACGGCCCACCGCCAGCCGGCCACCCCGCCCACCGCGCCGGTGATCACCCGTCCGGACAGGCCACCGAGTGTGGTCCCGGCGATGTACAGCCCGCCGATGCCGGCCACCCGCCCGGCCGGCGCCCGCGCCACCAGGTGGGCGATCGCCAGCGCGGGCAGTGCGCCAAGGGCCAACCCGGCCACCGCCCGCAGCACCAGAAGGACCTCGAAGGAAGGCGCCAACGGAAGCGCCGCGCCGGCCACCGCGGCGACGACCGCCGACGCCCGCATCGCGCCCGCCCGACCGATCCGGTCGCCCACCGCGGCCCAGGGCAGCACCGAAAGGGCGAGCGCGCCGGTGGCCACCGATACCGCCAGGGACGCGGTGGACTCGGACAGGCTCCATTCGGCGGCGAGCGCCGGCAGCACCGCCTGCACCGCGTACAGCTCGGCGAACGTGGCGATCCCGCCCGCGAACAGGGCGACGGTCAGCCGGCGGGAGTGCCGCGGGTCAGCCGGGATCACGTGGCCGGGTCACTGCTGCGGGCTCAGAGGCGTCATCACAGGGCCCAGTCGACCGGCGCCGCGCCCTGCTCGGCCAGCAGCGCGTTGGTGCGGGAGAACGGCCTGGAACCGAAGAATCCGCGATCGGCCGACATCGGTGACGGATGGGCAGAGGCGATGATCGGCACACCGTCCAGGATCGGCGTCAGGGTCTGCGCGTCCTTGCCCCACAGGATCGCGACCAGCGGGCCGCCGCGTTCGACCAGTGCGCGGATGGCCGCCTCGGTGATCGGTTCCCAGCCCTTGCCCCGGTGGGACGCGGGTCGTCCCGGCGCCACAGTGAGCACCCGGTTGAGCAGCAGCACTCCCTGGTCAGACCAGGCGGTCAGGTCGCCGTGCGCCGGCGGGGCGATGCCCACGTCGTCACGCATCTCCCGGTAGATGTTGCCGAGCGAGCGGGGCAGGGGCCGGACGTGCCGGTCGACCGCGAACGACAACCCGATCGGATGCCCGGGTGTCGGATACGGGTCCTGACCCACCAACAACACCCTGACCTGGTCCATCGGGCGCTGGAACGCACGCAGCACGTTCAGGCCGGCCGGAAGGTACTGCCGGCCCGCGGCAACCTCCGCGCGCAGGAAATCGCCCATCAGCGTGATGCCGGCGGCGACGGGTTGCAGGGCGTCCGCCCAGCCCGGATCGATGATCGTCTTCAGCGGCTGCGGCATGACGGGAGGCTACCGGCGCGCTCAGCCGAAATGGTCCCAGCCGCCGGCCTGCTCCCAGGGCGCGCCGTCGACGGTGACCGCCCCTCCGCGCGGCCGGGGCTCGGCGGCGCCCTGCGGTTCGGCCGCGCTGACCGTGCCGATGTTCGTCCAGCCCGGCGGCAGGACTGCGCCGTGCGGGAAGGTGGCTGCCAGCGCATGATCGTCACCGCCGGTCAACGCCCACTGCATGTGATTGCGGCCCAGTGCGGAGGCGACCTCGACGAGCCGCGGGTTCACCGGCAGCCGCGCGGTCACGACGTTGATCGTGACACCGGAGGCGCTGGCGATGTGGCCGAGGTCGGCGAGCAGGCCGTCGGACACGTCGATCATCGACGTTGCGCCGCTTGCCGCGGCGACAATTCCCGCCTGCAGCGGCGGGTCCGGGACGCGGTAGGC
>JBBQGJ010000073.1:0-21238 GCA_038322925.1 Mycobacteriales bacterium | reverse complement strand
GTCCAGCATGCCGAACACGTTCTTGGCCACGGCATACTTGAAGTAGTTGGCCCAGCCGTGCATGACCTGGTTGAGGCGGGTCAGCACTGTCTTCAGGTCCTGCTGCGACAGCCTGTGCGTGAGAGCCCTGATCTTGGCCTTGACCGACCGGATGGGGCGTTGGTCGATGAAGGTGTAGACGTAGGACTTGGTCGTGCCCCTCTTACGTTTCCGTTGGATACGGAAACCGAGGAAGGCGAAACCATCGCTGAGGTGGACTATCTGAGTCTTCGCGGCCGATAACCGTAAACCCATTGGTGCCAAGACCGCAGCGATCTCTTCGGTGAGCGTCAGAGTTTCTGCCTCGGTGCCGTGCACCATCACGGCAAAATCATCCGCATAGCGGATGATTCGCCACTGCGGCAGACCCTTGGCTCGTCGACTCTTGCGTTTGTCGCCGGTGGACATCGATCCGCCCGGTTGCCACGGCCTGTGTAGGTGCTCATCGAGCACCGACAAGGCAATGTTGGCCAATAGCGGAGATAGTATGCCACCCTGCGGCGTGCCGGTGTGGGTGTCCTGAAGCTCGCCGAGTTCGGTAAGAATCCCGGCCTTCAGGAACGCTTTCACCACTGACAGGACACGTTTATCTTTGATGCGTAGACGCACCCGATCCATCAGGGCCGTGTGGTCAATGCAGTCAAAGCACGCCTCGATGTCAGCGTCCAGCACCCATTCATACCTTCGGGTGCCGAGAAACTGGATCTCAGCGATCGCGTCCTGCGCACGCCGCTTGGGCCGGAAACCATAGGAGACCGGCAGAAAGTCGGCCTCGAAAATCGGTTCCAGCACCAGCTTCAGCGCGGCCTGAACAACCCGGTCTGCAACAACGGGAATCCCGAGCTTGCGGACCTTTCCTGCCCCGCCCGGTTTGGGGATCACGCGTTCCCGCACCGGCAGAGGACGGAACGTGTCAGCCTTCAGGCTGGCACGCAGGTCATCCAGGAAACCAGGGACACCCACCTGCTCGGCAACATCAGCGACGGTCAGACCGTCCACGCCGGGCGAGCGGGCACCCCGATTGCCAGCAACCCTAGCGAACGCCACGATCAGCGTCGCAGGGTCACACACGAAGTTGAACAGGTCATCAAAACGCCGGCCAGAATCAGCCACCGCCCAACGATGAAGCTTGGCCTGCATCTCCGATACTTTCCTGAACGGATCCGAGAGATCCGGGCCAGGACGAGCGCCGCTGTTCAGCGGTGCATCTTTCGGCATTACAGCATCCTTCCCTTCTTGATACCGCTGCCGCCCTTCCCCATGCGCACGGGCTTTCCCCGGCTCGGAGTACTACGGCGGCTCCGTCCCACCCAGCGCATTCGGCGGTCGATGCGCCTATCCCACCCAACTGACTGGCTGCCAGCGGAGCGGGAGCCGACACCGGGCGGTTCCCGTGTTCCCTGTTGCTCGCTCGTCGAAGTAGGAGCCCGACTGTGTCCCAGCGGCATCGTCACGGGTACGCCGCAGACTTTCCCCGTGACCTCCACGACCTGCGAGTGAAGACCTGTCGTGAAGTTCTCGCTGCAAACGCAAACAGCGATACGCACCGCGTCCGACCCAAATCCACCAGGTTAGCTAGAGTCGGTGTCAAAGTTGAAGGACGTAACAACGCCGGTTCCTCGCGTACTCCTCTCCATCACGCTCGCCGGACCCGCACCATCTGGCAGTACTGGCCACGTCCCGGCTTTGTCAGGGCTGCTCCCATCCGTTCCGGCACCACCCGGACCGAACTGCCCTCAGCTACACCCAACCGCTACGACGGCCAGGCGGTGCAGGTCTTCCACCTCCACTCGAACAACAGAACCTCACGGCGCAATCACTACAGGTTGACAGAGAGGGGTCATGCGGTGCTCGGGTTGAGCGCGTAGAGCCACTTTGTTGCGATCACCGCCAAGGCGGCATGGGAAGACGGAGCCGATCCCAGTTTCGCTGTCGTGACTCGCGTGGCGTGGTTCTCACAGCGGCGCCGTGCACTACGGTGGCCCTGGATATATGCACTCGGTTTTGAGGGCCGTCCCACCCCACACCCTCATCTTGCTGTCCGGAACGCGGCCCTCCGAGGGGCCGCGTTTTCCGTTGCGGGACTTGCCGTAGAGGCGAGTAGGGCGTCACGCGACGGGCGAGATCGGCTGGAGTGGGCACTCACTCGCCGGACTGCGGTCACGGGGTGGCTACCCCGGTCAGCCTGTCGGGTGGCCCAGGGAACTTCACCAACACCTCCGGATTCGACTCCTTCCACGCCTGAAAGGAGTTGTGCTCGGACATGTCCATGGCGAGCGACTGTGCCCAGTCGCCGTATTCCCGGGCTGCGGATGCGAGCCATCGCTCACCAGCGAGCCCGACACCTTCCTTGTGAGGTGCATGGAAGCCCGGGTGGTAGCGCTCCTCGAACTGCTTTTCCAGTTCGTTCACTTGTCGGGCAGCTTGCGCAGCCTTTTCTATCAGTTCGCTTTCCAGCGGACTGCCACTGCGACTGAACTTGGATTCCTCTTGGATGCGTTCTACCTCGTGCTTCGCACGGAGCCACTGGTGCCGGTCATCGAGGACGCTGTCGAGGTAGTTGGCGATTCCATGGCACGTCTGGGCCTCAGCCCACATGCCGTAGACCCCGCGTGCCCACTCGTGGTCTGAGATGGCGCTCTCAGACCGCGCTTGCGCCGCGTTGCTGCCCCAGCGCAGGTGCGTCGCCGCATACCAACTGCCCTCGCCCGCATGAAGGACAACGTGGATCAGGTCACGGTCGCGTTCCTCATGCCACCGGGAATAAGCGGTCTGGAGGTTCCCCTCCAGTTCCCTGACAGCATTGCTGAACGGATCTATCCGAAGGATCACTGCTCGAGCGTCTTCAGGGGATGGCCCGTTGAAGGTCTCGACTGAGGGATTCAGGGGACCACCTCGATCACGCATCGAGCGGAGTCCTCGGGGTCCGGTCAGTATCGGCGGGACGAAGTCAACGGCCGAGGACATCGTTACGCCGTCGTCTTCCCTAGTCGTGAGCCCACGTGCATCGCCCGGTCGAACTCCGTGGGCGACGAAGATGAGGTCCAGGAGCGGAGCTGCGAACGGACTGTCGGACTTGAACCGCAGATCACGAGCGCGGCCCTCGTCCTCAGATGTGACGAGACCGAGGTCGATCAACCGGTTCACGTCGCGCAACGTCGATGACGGGGTGCTGCCGATCTGCCGATGAAGGTCGGCGACCGAGAGTCCCAGCTTGTCGTGTTGGATCAGACTCTTGAGAATCAGTCCCGTTCGTGAGTTGGGACTTTTGATGACCTCGACTAGCACTTCCATTACGTTCATATCTTGAACCATACACGTCCGGCAGTTGGACGCATAGCGCCCACTGATCAACTGCGGCTGCTGCCCATCAGTGCGTAGAGCCTGCCCTGACTGACGACCGGCAGGAGACCGCCACCGTCCCCGGTCGGGATCAGTGTGCCGTCCGGCAGGGGAGCGGCTCCGTCTGTGCCGATGACGGCGGCCTTGCCCTGCACCTCGCCGTAGACCCGATCGGCGGCCATAGTGGCAGTGAACCCCGCTGCCACGACAACGGACGCCGGTCCGAGGGTCGTGGTCAGCACCACCGCACCCGCCGCGGTGATGCCGCGGCTCTCGTTGCTGACGACCGGCCCGCCCTGCCCGATCGCATCGGCGGGCGCGGTGGTGCTGGCGATCAGTGCGCCGGTGGTCCGGTCGTACGCGGCGATGATGACGGTTGGTGTCTTCGGGTCCTTGACCGCCGGGGTCCACGCGATCAGCACGTGCGTGGCGCTCACTCCGAGCACCTTGTCGACGGCGCCCGCTCCTGGTGGTGCCGTCGGACGGGCGGATACCGGTGCGGCGTTGCTGCGCAGCACCCACCAGGCGCCGGTGTCCGGCTGGGTGACCAGCACCGCGCCGTCCAGCGCCACCGCCGGGTCGGTGCGGGGGAGCGTCTGGACGGTCTGGATGGCCCCGCCGTGCAGGTAGCCCAGGTGGTCGCCCGGCAGGGTGAGCAGCACCGACTCCCCGCCGGCACTGAGCTGTGCGCCGGTCGGCAGGCCAACGTCGGTCTCCACGCCGGTGTCGATCGGCCAGTACCGGATCTGGTCGCCGTCGACGACCAGCGCTACCGTGGCGCCGTCGACGCGAGTGATCACCGGGCCGAACGACGGTGCGCGACCGAGGCTGTACGCCCACTTCGTGGCGCCGTCAGGGCCGAGGATCGACAACCACTGATCCCGAGGTCCATGCCGCTGCGCGGCCGTCTCCGAGGTGGAGCGATTGTCCGGGGTGACGGCCACCGTGGTACCCGTGGCCGGGTCGGTGGCCACCGCGGTCTTGTCCGAGATCGGCAGCACCCACGCCGCGGTCTGGGACCAGCCCGGCGGGGCTAGTTCAGTGTAGAGCTGGCCGGAGGGTGGGATCGGCGCCGCCGGGGTGACGGCGGCCTCCGCGGCCGGTGCTGCCTTTCCGTGGGTGACGATCACGAGGAGCGAGAACGCGGTGGCCACCCCGAGGCCCAGGAGCCCCCAACGCGCCGGGCGGGGGAGCCGATCCAGCAACCGGCGCTTTGTCTTGGCCTTTCCCTTCTGGTCGCTGCCGCCCTTGCGCCCGGGCTTACCGGTAGCCGGCGGCGGGTCGAGCAGGGTCACCACGCCGTCCGCGGTGACGATCAGGCGCTGCTCGCCGGCGGCGTCGGTGACGGTCATCCGCACCGCACGGCCCAAGGCGCGGGCCTGCCTGGTGGCGTGGCCGACGGCGTCGCGTTGCGGATCGGCGGCGTCCAGCGGGGTGCTGGCGCCGTTGATGTCGACGGTGGGCGGGTCTGCCAGGTTCACCGCCAGTACGGGCCACTTCGGGGTGCTGGTGTCCAGTTTCGTGGTGGCGGGGGTCTTCATGGTCAGCTCCAATGCCGGTGAAGAACGGGGTCGTGATCGGATCGGAAGTTCGCGACGATTCGGATGGGTGTCCCGACGTCGGAGGCTTCGAGGATGTAGTCGGTCCCGGAGATCGTTCCCAGCCATATCGCCACGTGCCCCGGGAAGCCTTCGATGTCGCCGGGGAGCCCTTGGCCCCACGGGATGTCGGTTCCGCTGGAGCGCTGTCCACTGGAGTTATCGCCGGGTGGCGGAAAGCCACCGGCGACGATGACGTACGCGGTGAGGCCGGAGCAGTCGAATCCGATGGTCGACCCGCAGGAGTTCAGCGCGCCGCCCCCGCGAGCGCATCCGTTGTCGGGCCCGCCTCCTGCGGCGTTGGACCCACCCCAGACATACGGCAGGCCCAGTTCGGCGAATCCTGCGGCCAGGCCCTTGGCGACAGCGGCGTTCGGCGCCTGGATGACCTTCCCGCGCACCGCGGCCGCGACGGCCGGGGTGTCGGGAATCGTCACCGCGACTCCGTTGACGGCGACGTTGACGCCGCCACCCAGGGCGGGCTTTGGTTTCCCGCCGCCGGTGGATCCGAACGACTCGGTGAACAGGCGGTAGAAGTTCCGGTTCCCGTAGCTCGAGCACGCATCACCGGTGCCGGGGTACGCGGCCAGCGCGGCGGCGTCCGGCTGGTAGGGGGTGTACGTGTAGAGCGTCGCGGTGGCCCTGTTGGCGACCGTGACAGGCCCGCTGCCGCAACCACTTTCGGCGACATTCCACAGGATTTGGTGGGGGGTCTGCCCTTCGAGGTAGTTCACCCTCGACGGGTCGACCCGCAGGTGCGCGAAAGCCTGCACCATCCCCCACGTTTGCGCCCACACACCGGCCGACCCCGCGTCGCAGTTGGCCGACCCGCCGGGGCCGGTGTCCGGGCACCCGAACCCGGTCAACGCGGCCGGCGGCACCCGAGTGAGCCCCTGCGACTCCTTCTGGATCATCACCAGCGACACCTGCGGGTTGATCCCGCATGCGGTGGAAACGGTGGAGAGCATCGTCGCGAACGTGCCTGACCCGGCGGCAACCGGCTGGCACCAGGCCACCGACGCACCCGGCCATGTGTAGGTCGCACGGCCCAGGCAGCCGGCCGCCGTGCACCCCTGGCCGTCGATGAACGACTGGATCTGCCCGGCCGTCATCGCCGCGGCGTTGTAGAACACGGCGTCGGCGATGATGTTCCCCGCATCCCAGGTCCCGTCGCCCAGGTCGCCTCCGGCTGTTGCTGGCGTGGCCGCAGCGGACTGCTGGGCGATCGCCCCCGCGGCGGCTCCGATGACCAGCAGGACCAGCAGGACAGCGGCGCCGATGATGACGACCTTGATGCCGAGGAGCCCGATGATCCACTTGGCGGCGGACTTCCCGCCTTTCTTGGCGGCGTGCTTCGCAACGGCCTTAGCGGTACCTCCCACGCGGGAGGACTGCTCGCTGCCATCGTCGTAGTCACTCATGACGGCGACCGTCGGGACAGCCAGCTATAGCTGGATTCCCGTCTCGATGGCCGCCACGTTGCCGTGGCGGTGGTCATTAGCCGAACAGTTTGGCGTGAGTGCGCTCCCAGGCGGCTTCCAGCTCCGCCGGGGTGACGTCATAGAGCCGCGCGAGTGGCGGGACCAGCTCATCGGGTACCCGCTCGTAGCCGTTCTCGATGTGGGAGATCCGGTCGACGGTGAGGATTCGCTCGGACCCGGGGTCGGCGCTCACCGCGGCGGCGACTTCCCGATGGAGCAGCCCTTGGACGATCCGGAGTTCCGCCATCCCGTACTCTTCGGGTGGCGTGACGAGTAGTGCACCGACAGTGACATTCAGCTGCTCGGCGAGCTTGCGCAGTGTGGGCGGCTCCGGCGTGCGATTGCCGCGTTCCCAGCCAATGACGGTGGCGACGGACATCCCCATCGCTGCCGCGAGTTGTCCTCGGCTCCACTGTCTGGCGGTTCTGGCGGCGCGCAGGTGCCCGGCGCTGAACGTTTCAACCTTCGTGGCACCCATGACGGTTTCGATCATCTGCCACTCCTTCGGTTCTCGGCGGCCGGTTACCGCATCTGAGGTGATACGAATGATACTGTACCAGGCATAACGCCCACGATGACTGCCTAAGAGGAGCCGCACATGACCGATCTCGACCCGAACCCGGCACCGAACAGCAGCGCCAGCCGCCGCCTGCCCGGCGCGGACCGCGCCCGCGCCTACACCGAACGCCCAGGGTCCGAAACCACCACGGACGTCATCGCCGATCTCACGCCGAAGCCCGTCTCGTGGGAGCGGTTCAGCACGCCGACGGACGTGCTGTCCGAGGGCGTCGGCTGGGTTCCGCCGGCACCGAAGGAGGCCCCCGGCCAGTGGCTGACCCCGGTCGCCCGGCTGGTGAAGGTGCTCAGCTTCGGTCTCGCCAAACCGCAGCCCGGTCAGGAGGAACTGGCCCACCGGCAGTACGTGCGGGCGATTCGGCAGGCGGCGTGGCCGCGTTCGGTGCGGATCGCCGTCGCGAACCCGAAGGGCGGAGCCGGGAAATCGCCGGCAGCTGTGATCCTGGGCGGGATCCTCGCGCACATCCGGGGCGGGTCCGTCGCCGTCTGGGACGCCTCAGACGCCGCCGGAACCCTCGCGGCCCGCGCGGAAGGCGCTGCCGCGCGGTGCATCTCGGACATCGCCGCCGATCCGGACGCCTACGCACTGCCAGCGATGATCGCGATGTGCGCGGCTACTCAGACGTCCACCGCCGACGTGCTGGGTTCACTCCGGGAACGGGAGTTCACCGCCGCGGACATTGCGAAGGTGTCGGGGGTGCTGGACGCGACTTACCGGGTGAGCGTGGCCGACACCGCGAACTGCCCGCATTCTTCGGCGTACGAGGCTGTCATCGAACGCGCCGACATCCTCGTGGTGCCGACCATGGTGACCGCGGACTCGGTCAACAAGGCGCTGTCCCTGCTCCGCCGGCTCCAGGACACCCCGACGGGCCTCGCGCAGCGTGCCGTCGTCGCGGTGCTCCACTCCGGTGCCCCAGAGACACCCCGGCTCGGCGGTGACCTGCCCGCGCTGTTCGAGAAGGCGGGCGTCGGCGCCGTCGTAGACATCCCCTTCGACGCCCACATCGCGCAGGGCACCGCGATCTCCCTGTCCGCCTTGTCCCACCCGTCCCAGGTTGCCTGGACTCGCCTGGCCGCCACCGTCGTCGCCAACGTCACCGTCAACTGAAAGGCTCAGATCCCTCCATGACTAACCCGTTTTCCGGTTTGGTGCCGGACTTCTCGGTGTTCGGCGCGGAGTTCACCACCTGGTGGCAGAAACTGTTCGTCGGCGGGTGGGCGGCCGCGATCATCGTCGCCTGCGTTGTCCTGCTCACGTCGTTCGTGAAGCTGCACAAGGCCACCAACAACAACATTCCAGGGCAGGCCGACGAGGCGAAGACCCACGCCATGTGGGCCGGCGGCTCCGTCGCCGCGCTGGCAGGGTTCGGTGTCATCGTCGCCGCGATCTTGACCGTGGCGGGCTGACTTGACGACAACCCGTAAGCCGGATGCGGATCCGGCGGTCCCACGTCGCCGGGTCCGCCGGGTGGTCAAGTGGGTCGGTATCGGTGTGGCCGCCGCAGCGGTGGCGATCGCCGGGTACTGGGCGCTGGCCCGCTCCGGCGCGGCGCCCGCACCCGCACCGATCACGGTCGCCGCTCCGACCCAGACTTTCCTCGCGCCTTCCCCCGTCCCGGTCACCGACGGGGCGGCCGACGGCTGTCTGGGTGGCCCCGGCAGCGACCCCGCTGCCGTAGTGCTGGCGGCGCAGCAGGCGGCAACCCTGACCCCCGAGGGAGCCGCAGGGTTCGCACTGGCGTTCCTGCGGTATCAGGGGACGTCACCGGGGGACCTGCAGCTGTCCACCACCCTGCCGCGCATCGTTCACCCCGGATGGCTGCCGGAGGTCAGTGGCACAGTTGCCAAGCACTCCGCCGACCTGGCCGCCCTGGGCGGGGTGAGCGGCACCGTGCCGGGCGCTGCGGATACCTGGCGCATCGTGGCCGCCGACCCTGCCGGTGCGTCGATCAGTGTCGGCTTCGTGATCTACCTGGGCCAGCACGGCGCACCGAAGATGGTGCAGTCGACGGGCGTGCTGATTCTGGACGTCACCGACGGTCACTGGGTGGTGGCGGGTGCGGCACCGCCACCGGCGGACCCGACGGCACCCATCGACGGCGCACCCTGGCAGTCCTACGCGGGGGTCTGCTGACGTGCGCAAGCTCATCGGCACCGCACTGACGGCTCTGCTCATGGCGCTGTTGCTCACGGTCGCAGCCCCCGCTCCGTCGGCCCACGCGGACCCGCCCACTGACGGCACCGCTCAGTGCCCGGGCATTCTGCAGCTGGGTTGCACCGCGATCGACGCGACTGTCGGCAGCGTCGAGAACAAGGTCATCGACCCTCTGGTCGGCACCGTGCAGGATGCGGCCGGAGCGGCCGGCGCAGTGGTGGACTTTGTCAAAAATCCGCTCGGTTACCTCGCGGCGGCGGTGCAGGGCGCGGCGATCTGGTTCATGGGCCAGGTCGCGCTCCTGGCCAACGGCGCGACCCAGCCGGACCTGTCCGCGTCGTGGTGGATCAAGACCTACGAGGCATCCCTCGCTATCGCGGTCCTCCTGCTCGGGTTCGTCCTGCTGGTGGAGATCGTGCAGTGCGCCCGCCGCAGGATCAGCGGCGACGACCTGATCGAAACTCTGTCGATCTGGGTGCCGGCGTTCTTCGCCGGTGTGCTCTTCGGCCCGGCGCTCGCCCAGTTCATGATCGACGGGCTTGGCGCCCTCGCCGCCGGGATCGTGCACTATCTGCCCGGCTACAGCGGCGGCGATGCGTTCAAGTCGATCTCCGATGCGGCGGGGAACTCCTCCTGGATCGGGCCGGTCTCCGACGCCCAAGGTGTCGTGCAGGCGATCCTGGCGCTGCTGGTCGGCATCGGTGTGCTGATCGCCGCGGTGGTGGTGTTCGTCAGCCTCTGCCTGCAAGCGGTGATCGTCTACCTCGCGTCGGCGGTCTTCGCCGTCGGCTGGGTGTTCATCATCTCCAACCGTCACCGGGCCGACGCCTGGCGGATTCCGCGACTGATCCTCGGGATTCTCGCCGGCAAAGCCCTCCTGTTCATCCTCCTGGGCGCAGGCCTGTCCATTGCCACGGCGATGACGGCCATTCAGGGTGACGGCGCGACCAGGGACATGGCCCTGGTGGTGATGGGCATCTCGGCGATGCTGATCGCGGCGTTCGCCCCGATGATCCTGCTGCGCCACGCCCCGGTCATCCCCGGCACAGGCACCTCGCGGCACTCCGGGGAGATGGCGGGTGCGGTCGGCGGCGGCGTTCGGCGTTCCGCGACCGACGGGAAGAACATCACGCGGCTGGCGAAGTCCGGACACGGGAAGCTGTCCGCGCTGGCGGCGGCACGCTCGGAGCGGAAATCGGGCGCGCCGCCCGGCGCGGCCGCCGGACCCGGACGGGTGATCGACGCGCCTTTCCCGGTCAGCGGCACGTCGAAGGCGGGCGGTAAGGCCGGCCCTCGGGTCGACCCGCGCAGCAGCTTCGCCGCGGGTGCCGGTACCGCTTCGCCGAAGTCAGCCGACCCGAGAACGACCCCGCCGCCGCCGAAGGGGTCCACGCCCAGCGGGCCCGCGGCCGCACCGGCAGGGTCCAACGGGTCCGCCGCCGGTAGCTCCGACGGGTCCGCGTCGAACGGTGGCACCGCGGGGTCCGGAGCCGCATCGACGCCGAAGACGGCGCAGGCGCCCGGTCAGCGGGCGTCCACCCCGCCAGCGAGCGGCGCCGGTCCGAAGACCCCCGCCTCGGCGGGGTCCCCCCTGAGCGGGTCCGCCCAGTCCAACGTGGTCGCCGACCACGAGTACCGCCTGCCCACCGAACCACCGGCCGGGGAGTCAGGGTGAGTCGCACGAGTGTGCTGGGAGGCGATACGCGGTCCCGCGGCATGTTCTCGGGCCGCCGCAGCCGCAGGGTGATGATCGCCCGCTACGGGACGTGCGCCGGCGTCCTGGTGCTGCTGGTGTTCCTCCAGGTGGTCGGCCTGCTGCTGGGTGCGGCGCTGCTGGCACTGGTGTTCGGCGTGACCGCGGACACCGGCGGCGGGCGCTCGATCAGCCACTGGATCCAGGACAAGCGCCGTTGGCGGTACCGGGTCCGCGGCGGGTTCACCGAGTTCGTGCCGGTCGACCAGCGCCCGGAAGACCTGGACCCGGCGGCCGGCGAGACGAAGGCGGAGCGCCGGGAGTCGCAGCGGGAGTGGAACGCCTTCCGGGACTGGCCGGACGGCGCGACGAACCTGTACTGGCTGGAATCAGCGGCGGGCACCCCGGCGGTGGCCTACCACGCACCTGCCGGCGTCACCCCGTACCTGTCGATGGCGTTCTCCGTGGACGGCCCGATCCAGGGACTGCACGGCGACGCTTTCGTGGACCAGGCGCAGGCGGCGTTCGGGCAACTGATGGCCGGCTGGGGCGCCGGGCAGAAACTGGTGACCGGGATTCAGGTCGTCACCAGGGTCATCCCCGCCGACTCCGCGCTGTTCGAGGTATGGCTGGAGGACCAGCTCGACCCGGGCGCACCGGCTGACCTGCGGTCCGACTACACCGGCCTGCTGGCATCGCTGTCGTCCTCGTCGTTCGTGCAACGGCATTACGTGGTGATAACCATCGCCGTCGGTGATCAGTTCAAGGCCACCGCGAAGCGGCGCCGGGACGGCCTGCAGGGCTGGCTCGACGTCGCCACCATCGAGCGCGCGTCGGCGGCGCACCGCCTGGAAGGAGCGATGTACCGGAACGTGAAGGCCCTGTCGGGTCCGCAGCTGGCTGCGGTGCTGCGGCACCTGCAGCACCCCGACTGGCCGATCGACCGGGCCAGTGACGTCACCGTGGACACCTGCTGGCTCCGCTCGCACGACGAGAAGGCGTGGACGGAGGTCACCTCCGAGTATCCGGACCCGCTGGAACCGGCCGTGCTGATGCCGGCGAGCACCTGGTACCACCGCACGGCGGAGATCCCGGCGGCCGCCCTGGAGGTCCGGGAGATCGACGGACTGTGGCTGTCGCCGCTGCTCACCGGGCTGGACGAGCAGATCGTCCGCACGCTCTCCACGCATATCGCGTTCACGCCGGCCAGGGAGGCGAAGATCACGGCCCGCAAGGACGCCACCACGGATCAGCGAGACCTGATCGAGGCGGAACGCAAGGGCCGCATGGTCGACGACGAAACCGAGCTGGCGCTGTCGGCGGCGAACCGCCGGATGGCGGATCTCCGGGACGGCGGTGGCCACCACGGCGGGCACTGGGCGGCGTTCCTCACCGTCTCGGCCCGCACCCACCAGGAGCTGGTCACGGCCTGCGCGGTGATCGAGGCGGCAGCCGCCGACGAGGCGGGAATCAACCGGCTCGACTGGCTGGACACCATCCAGTCGGGTGCCCAGGCGACGACGTGGCCGCTGGGGCGCGGCATGAACACACCGGCCAAGACCGTGACCACCAAGGTCATGACGAAGGTCTCCACCGCTACAGCAAAGGAAGCGATCTCGTGAAAGACGACCTTTATGCGGACGGGGGACCGGTCCCGATCACGCCAGCCGACTTCGCCGCCGAAGTCCAGGTGATCGTCCTCGATCCCCTGGTGACCAGCGCGGCGGCACTGGACGTGCAGCTCGGGCAGTTGGCTCTGGCCTATGCCGACCGGGTAATCCCCGGCGGCATCCAGCTCCGCCACGGCCCCTGGGCGGTGACCGAGTGACCGACATCGACACCGCCGAGCCCGGCATCGACTGGCCGGCCCCCCGCGGCCCGAAGGTGAAGGACTTCCTCGCGGTCCGTCGGGAGGGCGCGCCGACCACCACCCGTCAGGCGGAGGTGCTGAACACCGCGATCATCGGTTCACCCGGTGACGAGCGGGGCGTCGTCAACGGGTCCGACTACCTCTCCGGCGCGATGGTGGCGCACGACCCGTTCACCGCCTACGAGGGGAACCGCATCACCTCCCCGAACGTGTGCCTGCTGGGCGTGGTCGGTAGTGGGAAGTCAAGCTGCATCAAGACTGTGTACGTGGAGCGGCCCCTGATGCTCCGCAAGCGGCGGGCCGTCGTGCTCGACAAGAAAATGCGCAACGGTGAAGGGGAATACGCGGAGCTGACTCGCAAGCTCGGCGCCGAGCCGTTCCGGTTCGACCCGGACGACCCGCGCGGTTCTACCTGCATGAACATCCTGGACCCGGTGATCCTGCGCGGTGGCGGGCCGGCGGCTGCGCTGGGTCTCCTGGTGGCCTTCGCAGAGCTGTCCGGCGACGGTGCGCTGTCCACGCTGGAACACGGCGCGCTGCGGGCCGCGCACCGCAAGCTGCTCGCCGACTTCGAGGGACGAGAGCGGGTCCCGGTGATCGAGGATCTGCTGGCACTGCTGCCCGAGATCGTGAACGCGCCGGTATTCCAGGGCCGCCGGCCGGCGACGATGGACGCCGTCGACGCGGCGTCGTTGGATGTGCAGCTGCGGATGCAGCGGCTGCTGGCCGATGACCTGGCGGGGATGTTCGACGGGGAGACCAGCAAGCACGTCAGGCTGCACCCGAAGCTCACCACGTTCGACATCTCCGCACTGCCGGAGGACGGGCCGGCGACGGCGCTGGTGATGGTCGTCGCGAACTCGTGGCTGATGGGCATGCTCACCCACGACCGCGGGTGGCGGACCAACTTCATCGCCGAGGAGGGCTGGCACCTGCTGTCCGGCCCCGGCGGGAAGGTGATCCGGTCGAAGTCGAAGCTGTCGCGAGGTCTGGGCGTCTCCATCGTCGCCGCGATCCATCACATCACGGACATTCCGCCGGACTCCGACGCGATCGCGATGATCAAAGAGGCGCAGACCATCCACCTGTTCCGGCAGGAGCACGAAGGCGACATCGCCGACTGTGTGCGGTATTTCAACCTGGAACGCTCGAACGCCGCCGCCCTGGGCAGTCTCGCTCAAGGGGAGTACCTGCTGAAAGTCGGCACCCACAAGGAAATCCGCGTCAAGCACGTCCGCACTGCCCGTGAGATCGGTTTCACCGAGACCGACGCCGCGATGCTGTTGCCGCCCGCGCTCGACAACGAGCAGGATGCCCGCGATGAATCAGCCTGACCGCGGCCGCTCCCACCAGCGACCCAGCCTGCTCACCTCCGGCCAGCTCACCGGCCTGATCTCCATCGGCGCCGCCCTCGGCGCCTTCGTGCTGTGGCACCTGACGCTGGTACTGACCGCCGGGGTACCGCCCGCCGGTGTCGGTGTCACCCTGCGGGCGCTGATGGCCGCCGCGCCACTGGACCTGCCCGCCCGGTACGTCCCAGCCGGAGCCGGGCCGACGGTCGCGGTGTTCGTCTCTCTCATGCTCGCCGTGCTGGCCCTGGTGATCTGGCTGCTCCTGCGGACCCCGCGACGGCGGCGCACCGCCGTCGGGCTCGCCGACCGCGCCGAAGCCCGCGAGTCGGCCGGGGAGACCCGGGCCAGGGAGAAGGCCGGCTGGACGAGGCGGGCCAGCGTCACGGCCGGGTTGCTCGACGTCAAGACCGCACTACTGTCCGAGGTGGGCCTGCTGCTGGGGTACGGCAGCGAGCATGGCGAGCCCCTGGTCCTCACCCTGGAGGACCAGGTCGCGGTCTTCGCCCCGACCGGGGCCGGTAAGACCCTGTACCTGATGGTCGGGGCATGCCTCGACGCGCCAGGGCCGCTGATCGCCACCAGCACCCGCCCGGAACTGCTCGACGCGATCGTGGAGGCCCGCACCGGGCCCGGTCAGGTCTGGGTGTTCGACCCGCTGAACGTCGCGAACTTCCCCGACGCAATGGTGTGGGACCCGGTGGCCGGCGCCCAGAACTCCGCGGCGGCGGTGGCCCGGGCGAATGCCTTTGTCGCCGGGTTCGGCGCCGGGTCGTCCGACTCCAGCAACCCGTTCTTCCGGTACATGGCGGGCATCATCATCTCCAGGCTGCTGCACGCCGCAGCCCTCGGCGACCGGTCCATCGGCGACGTCCTGTCGTGGGCGATGGACATCGAGAACTCCGAGACTGCGCAGGAGATCCTGGACGGGCAGGGCGACAAGGCCGAGATGCTCTGGGCGTCCACGCTGAGGTCGGCGCGGCAGGGCGCCGACGAGACCCTGTCGTCGGTGCGGCTCACCCTGGCCCAGAAGATCGAGCCGATCTTGTCCCGCACCGTGATGCGGCAGATGACACCCGGCAACGGCGTGCGGGTGTTCGACCCGAACGCCTTCGTCAAGTCCCGCGACACGCTCATCCTGATCACCGACGACCAGGCCCAGACCAACGTGGCGCCGCTGACGACGATGCTCCTCGGCGACGTCCTGGAGGCAGCCAAGGCCGCCGCCGCCCGCTCCCGCACCGCGGTCCTGGACCCCCCTCTGCGCATCGTCGGCGACGAGATCGCCAACGTGGCACCGCTTCCCAAACTGCCGGGCCTGCTGTCCGACTCCCGCGGCCTGGGCGTGCAGTGGATCGTCGCGTTCCAGTCGGTCGCGCAGGTGCTGGCTCGCTGGGGTGAGGACGAGGGCAGGCAGATCCTGGCGACCCCCAACTGCTCGCTGATCCTCGGCGGACTCCAGGACGAAAAGGCCTTGGACCGGTTCTCCGCGCTCGTCGGCGAAGCGGACGTGACCGAGGTGTCCTCCAACCTGGACGCCGCCAACGTCTCCGCCGGCAGTTCCGTCACCGTGACCGAACGGACCGCGTTGCGGGCCGAGGAGATCCGCCAACTCCCCGACGGGCAAGCTCTGGCGATCTACCGCAACGCACGCGCGATGCTGGTGGACATGATCCCCTGGACCGACCGGCCCGACGGCGACGAGATCAAGGACGGCATCACCAGGGTCAGGGACGCCCGGATCGAGCACCGGCCGTGACCGACCCGACGCCGGAGCAGCGAATCACGGCCCTGGAGGCCGACCTGGAGGACTTCCGGGCACTACTGGCCGGCGTCCTCAACGCACCTCCGGCTGCGACCGGGCCTGCGCCGCCACCCCCGCCAGCACCGACCCCGCAGCGATGGGCGGACCGGGCAACGGCCGACGACCAGACCGCCCTGTTCGACTGGGTCGACGCGCTCACCGACGACTACTCGCTGTCCAGTGACTGGCCGATGAAGCCGTGCTGGCCGGCGCATCCCGGTGTCGTGGAGGAGTTGGCAGCGGTATGGCGGGCATGGATTCCCGCCGCAATCGCCGACGACGCGGCCGGGGCCGACGGCAGCGGAGCACTGACCGCGTGGCACACCCAGTGGCTCTGGCCCTGCATGAAACGCATCACGAAGGACCACTACGGCATCACCAGCTGCAAGCCCGACAAGCACGAGGCGAAGCGGTCCAACCGGCCGCTGACAGATCGGTTCATCGCCGCCGACTAGGCACGTCGGGATACGTTCAGTACAGCGTCTTCAAGTACGTCCCCATCGGCGGCGACGGCATCGCCAGGTCATCGAAGTCCATGAAGTTTTCCGGGTCCATCTCGGCGGCCTTCTCCGGCCCGAACTCGGCGACCAGTTCCCGCATGATGCGCTCACGGGCGGCGTCCAGCTTCGCGCAGTAGGCGATCTGCGCTGGTGTCTGAGCCATCGCGGTTGCTCCTCCCGGATAGTTCCGGCCACCGTATACGACGCCACCGACAGCCCCCGTCACAGCGACGGCCCGCGCTGCCGCACCGCCGCCGGCTGGACGTAGACCTCCTGCACAGCCGTCTGCTGCTCCCGCACCCGGGCGGTCTCCGCCTGCCCCTCCGGCGTCGACGCCCACTCGGCCCGGCGCACCCGGTCACGGGCGTTCTGCACGACCCGATCACCGCCGTCCGCAGCCGCCGCCCTGGCCAGCCGGTCCGCCCGCCCGTCGTCCGTCTCGGCCGGCGCGGCACCGCGCACCCTGATCTTCGCCTGCGCCGCCGCCCGCTCGGCCTCGATGGCCGCCCTCGCCATCACCTGCAACGCCGGCTCCGCCTCCGCGATCCGCGCATCCGCCGCCGGACGCTGCCGCCGAGGCAGCGCATCCCGCGCGGCCACCAACTGCCGGTGAGCGGCGTTCGCGCGATCGAATGCACCGCACAGCGCATCGGCGTGCGCGACCAACGCCAGGTCCGCCTCCCGAGCCCGCTGCACCTGCCGGGCCGCATCCGCAGCGTTCCGCTCCGCGTGCACCGCCTGGGTGACCGCCTGGCCGTGCGGTTCCAGCTCCATGACGACGGCAGCCTTGGCCTTGTCCAGTCCGTCGTCGGCGCGGTTCCGCTCTGTCACATCCACGAACACCTCGCGGGCCTCGTC
The DNA here is from genome assembly GCA_038322925.1 of Mycobacteriales bacterium. GTDB lineage: Bacteria > Actinomycetota > Actinomycetes > Mycobacteriales > Nakamurellaceae > Nakamurella. The sequence goes on along the minus strand of JBBQGJ010000073.1, from coordinate 3,970 downwards.
CACCGTTCCCACGATGTGCCCGACATCGGAGTACCGGCCGCGGGTCATCGCCGGATACATCCCCTGAGCGTCCATGTACTTCGAGATCACCGGTGCAGCATGGTCGACGGTGTCGCCCTGCGCCGCGTGCACCGTCGCCGCGTAGGCCAGCGACACGTGCTCCCGGACGTACTCGGCGGTCACCCCGGCCCGGCCGTGACCGACCGCCGCCGCCAGCGCCAACCCGCCGTCCGGGCGGATGGCGGTCACCCGCCACACGTCCCGGTTCTGGACGCCCACCTCGTCATCGTTCCGCAACGTCTGCACGACGTCGCCGACACCGATCGGCAACAGGTCCACACCGGCCACCGTCTCCCGGTCATCCACCAGGCCCGCCGTCACCATCCGATCCCTGACCGCCTTGTTGAGCGCCGTCACCTCCCGGTTCGTCGCCGCCATCAACAGCTGCGACTCCCCCGCCTCCTGCCGGGCGACCGACTCATCGGCGAGGGCGGCGATCATCGCCTCCTCCGTTTCGTGCAGCGCCAGGTGTCCCGACTCCACCAACTTGTCGAACAGGCCACCCGGATCTAGTCCGGCCCGGATCTCCAGCGACAGCGCCGCGTACTCCGTGTCGATGCTCTGGTCGCGGTCGCGGAACCGGTGAACGGTTTTCAACTCGTGCACATGCTCCACCGCGGCGGCCGCCATGCTCATCACGCCGCCACGGCCGATCGCCGCCAACTGCCGGCGATCCCCGACCAGCACCAGGTCCGCATTCCGCTCGTCCGCGATCGTCGCCAACGCCGCCGCCAAGTGCTGCTCCAGCATCCCCGCCTCGTCCACCACCAACGTGTCCCCGGAGCCCAGCCCGTAACCGTCCCGCCGCCGCACCGGACCGGTGTAGACGTTCCTGGTCACCGGGTCCCGGTCGCCGACGGACAACCGCATCCACACGTTCTGCTCGTCCCAGCGATACCCGTACCGGTACGCCAGAGCGTGAGCCGTGTCCGCGTCGCCGCCGACCTCCCGGGCCGCCACCGTCGCAGCCTTCCGCGACGGCACCACCACCAGCATCCGATGACCGGTCCGCCGGATCCCCTCACCGGCCGCAGCAAGAACGCTCGTCTTCCCGGCACCGGCGGGACCCTCGATCACCACCAGCCGCGCCGACCCCGCGATCGTGCGCACCGCCGCGATCTGATGATGGTCGAGCGCCAGTCCCCTCGCCGCGACGACCGGAGCGATCCTCGCCATTGTCGCCGAAGTCCCCACGTCCAGCCCGCGCACCGCCAGCCGGCCTTTCAGGTCCCGCTCCAACTCGCGCACCGCGGGCGACGACAAGTGCCGCTGATAATCGCCGTCCGCGTGCTTCCCCGCCGGCAACACCGACTCACACAACGCCTGCGCCAACACCGCGACGTCGTCGGCCAACGCCTGCACCTCGACAGGGTCGCCGACCACGCCCGACTCCACCAGTGCGTCGTTCGACGCCGCGATCAGCTCATACAGATTCCACGTCGACCGCGACGCACCCAGCACCTGCACCGCGCGCCGGGCAGCCCACACCCGGTCCGCCGCGCGCGCCGCAACAGCCGCCGGAGTCACCGCGGAAGGGGTGACCCCGCCTACCGGGACGGGACCCAGAGCGAGTAGCGCGTCGACGTCCACATGTTCCCGCATCTCGGCCAACCACCCCGCCTCGATCACGGCACCGGACGTCGGATGCAGGTGCTTCCCGTCCCGCTCGTCGCCCCAACCGGTCTGCACCCAGTCCCGCACCAACGCCGCCGACGGCTCCCCCCCGGGATGCGCCGACCGCCACTCCGCCTCATAGCCGACGACGTTGTCCATCACCTGCATCGCCCGCTTCGACATCGCCGGAACCGCCGACACCAACTGCTCGATCTCGCCGTCCACCCGGAACGTCAAACCGTGCCGAGCGGCCGCCGCCCGGAACTCCGGGTGCGACATCATCACCCGGTGACCGACCGCGTTCACCATCGCGGTCATCCGCTTGGTCGACGTCCAGTCCGTCGCCCGCCACTTCCCCCGAGCCCACACCTTGTTCGACACCTGCTCGTGAATGTGCCGGTGCGGATCACCCGCCCGACTCGTCTCGTGCCGCACCGTGGCGACACTGATGCCGTCAACGTGCACCCGCTCCTGCGCGCCACGCGGACCCACCCGGGTCAGCATGTGCTGCGCCAACGTCGACGCGATCGCCTCCGCCGCGGCGGTCTGCGCGGCGTCGTACGCGGCCGACAGATCCGGATGCAACGCCGCCGCCAGCGACCACGACTTCGGCCCGTTCACCGTCATGTCATCGAACCGCGCGGCGTTCTCATCCGTCCGGATGACACCCTTCGCCGCGCCCGTGAACGGATCGAAACCACCGGCCCAGTTCTCATACTGGTCGCCGTCCATCGCCGCCCGGTTCGTGATCGAACCGTCCCGCGAGACGTCCAGCAGCGTCGCCAGACGCTTGTTGCCCTCCAGGTAGTAGGCGGCCTCCGCACCGATATGGCTGTCCTGATCCAGGTAGTGCCTGGCCGCCTTAGCCGCTCCGTGAAAGCGGACGATTCCCCCGCGCATGGCCCCAGCCTGCCACAGGTTTTCGGGTTTCGGGGTACCGCGTGAGCTTCCGGCGCAGCCGTAGCTCTACGTACCTGGGATTTTGGTGGACTTGCAGGCGCCCAGGTCCTTTCGCGCTCCGCAGGAGCGCACCGCAACCAGGGGCGGGTCACGAAGTGGGCCACCATCCACCGCTGTGAAGCGACCGGCGCACGCACGGGAGCGCCAGCGACCGGCGCACGCACGGGAGCGCCAGCGACCGGCGCACGCACGGGAGCGCCAGCGACCGGCGCACGCACGGGAGCGGTGTTAGCCGGGTGCGGGTTCGATAGGCTCCGGGTGACACACCGGAACTGCGCGAGGGGGATGCCCGGATGGTGACAGCGGATGAGATCAGGGCGCGGGTGGAGGCGGCGGATCGTGCGCGCATCCAGGCCCGCGCGGACGCTGCCGCGCAGATCGCCGCGGACGTCGAACGACGCACCACCGTGGTGGCCGAACTGGCCGAGATCGACGCGTCCCTTACCGCCCGGATCGACGCGGCGGCCGCGGTGATGACACTGGCCGAACTGGCCGAGTTCACCGGCATCCCGGAAACCGAACTGCGCGCCGCCGACCGTCACAGCGGTGCATCCCGGTCACGGAGAACCACGCGTGGCAAGTCGCAGCGAGGAAAGTCCACGACCCGCGCGGCGCGGTCCCGTCGGGGTGCTGCCGTCGCCCCGCTGCCGGCGGACACAGATACTGGTGTGGTCGACGCAGGCCAGTCCGACTGACCCGGTCACTGTTGATGACCCGGATGAGCGCGGACACCGTGGCCCGGTTGCGGCTGGCGGTCGCCGACTCCGACGTCGTTGACCGGTACCGCTCGCACATAAAGAGTGGCCGCCCCGATCAGTGCTGGTTGTGGACCGGGGGCGATCTCCGGCAAGGGTCATGGCCGGTTCCAGATCGCCGACCAACGCCTCCCCCGACCCGAAGGCACGACGGCCCGCCGCACCTACGTGGTCATCGCGCACCGCTTCGTTCTCTATCCGGTCGGCAGTTGTTGAGGGAATGGGCTGGATAGCGTCCGGGTGTGCGAACTGCGTATGTGCCCGGCCGCTGGGCTGGTTTTCCGCTACGACATCGAGCGGCCGCCGCCGAATGCCGTGTCGACCGAGCGGCTGTCGGTGGTGCCGGCGGTGCTGGCCGATCTGGCTGGGCGGGGACGTCGCCATGACCAGCCGTTCCTCATCGGTCCCAGCCGCGACTTGTTCGCCCGGCTCCAACGAGAACACCAGCAGCTGAAAGAACACTGTGCCAGGCTCGAAGACCTCGTCCAGACCTACGCGGTCGTCATCAACGAACTCTCTCTGGAGAACGGCGCGATCCGCGACCAAGCGCATCCCGGTCACGTGACACCACTCCCGGCACC
>JBBQGJ010000072.1:0-21338 GCA_038322925.1 Mycobacteriales bacterium | reverse complement strand
CCGGTGGCGCAACGATTCGTCGAACGACTTCAGGGCCACCGGGTACCCGATCTCGTCGGCCGCCGCCAGCGCTTCGGCCGCGCTACCGATCGCGCGGTAGCGCACCAGAGGGATTCCGTAGCGGCGCAGCAGTCCGGTGACTTCGGCATCGGTCAGGGCCCGCGGCGGATCGTCCGGTTCGCGCAGCCGGGATAGCAGCGTCCTGGCCCCCTCGGTGTCGATGCCGGGCAGGTCCGGAACCGTCCCGGCCGGGCGGGTCAGCCACGAGCCGTACCGCACCGCGTGGGCCAGCGCGGCAACCGCCCGCTCCGGGGTGCGGAAGAACGGCACCGACCCGCGTGCCGCGCTGCCGTCAGCGGCGGCCGGGAAGGTGGTGAGCACCGGGACGGTGGCGTCGCTGATCGCCGATCGCAGCGCCGCGGCGTGCGCCCGGCCTGTCGTCGCGACGATCGGCACGTACACCACCACCAGCGCGTGCACCTCCTGGCGGGCCACCGCGGCCCGAACGGCCGCGGCCAGATCTTCCGGGCTCACGTTGGCGCCCAGGTCCTGGGGCTCGCCGTCGGCGACCCGCAGACCGGCGTCCAGGCAGGCATCGACCGCCAGCATGCCCAATGCGGTCGAATTGCCGATGACAGCGACCCGGTCGCCGACGGGCACCGGCTGGGAGGACAGCAACTGGGCGACATCGAAGGCCGCGGTGAGTGTCTCGGTCCTGATCACCCCGGACTGCGCGAACAGGCTGGCCACCGCCGCCCCGGACATCGGAACCGAACCGGGTCCCGGTCCTGGGGTCCGGGTCGCGTTCCGGCCGGACTTCACCGCTATGACCGGTTTCGTCCTGGCCAGCACCCGAGCCAACCGGGCGAACTTACGCGGATTACCGAACGATTCCAGGTACAGCAGCACCACCTCGGTGCGGTCGTCGCCGTACCAGAACTGCAGCAGGTCGTTGCCGGACACATCGGCCCGGTTACCGGCCGATACGAACGTCGACAGACCGAGCCCGCGGGCAGCGGCGTCCGCCAGGATCGCAACACCCAAGGCACCGGACTGGCAGAAAAAGCCGATCCGGCCCACCGGCGGGACCAGCGAAGCCAGCGACGCGTTCATCCGCACCGACGGATCGGTGTTGACCAGACCCAGGCAGTTCGGGCCCAGCACCCGCATCCCCGCACCGCGGGCAAGCGTGACCAACTGCCGCTCCGCGGCGGCGCCCACCAGTCCCGCGTCGGCGAAGCCCGCCGTCATCACCACCAGACCGTGGACCTGCTTGGCCCGGCAGGCCTCGACCACCTCGGCGACATTCGGTGCCGACACCGTCACCACGGCCAGGTCGACCGGATACGGGATATCGGTCACGCTCGCGTACGCCCGAACCCCCTGCACCGACACGGCGTCCGGGGTGACCGGGTACACCGGCCCGGCGAAGTCACCGCGCAACAGGTTCTCAAGCACGATGCGGCCCAGCGCGCCGGGCTGGTGGGAGGCCCCGATGACCGCGATCGACCGCGGTGAGAGCAGCCGGGCGATCGACCGGGCCTCCGCCCGGTGTTCCCGGGCGGTCATCACCGCCCGGGACTCCTCGGTCGGTTCGATGTCGAACACCAGGTCGACGACACCGGAGTCGTACTCATGGTGCAGCGTGTAACCGGCGTCCATGAACACCCTGAGCATCTTGGTGTTCTGGCTCAGCACCTCGGCGGTGAAACGGCGGACCCCGCGCTCCTGCGCGGCCGCCGCCAGGTGCTCCAGCAGGATCGAACCGAGCCCGCGGCCCTGCTGCGAATCCTCCACCAGGAACGCGACCTCGGCCGCGTCGGTGTCCCTTACGGGGTCGCGGTGGTAAGTCCCGGCCGCGATGATCTCGCCGCCCAGCACGGCGACCAACCCGACCCTGGAGTCGTAGTCGACATCGGTGAAGATCTCGATCGTTCGGTCCGAAACCGTACTGGCCGGCGAGAAGTACCGCAGGTACAGCGTTTTCGCGCTCGACCGGGCGTGCAGGGCGCGGATCGCGTCCGCGTCGGCCGGACCTGAGGGGCGCAGGTGCGCGACACCGCCGTCGGTGAGCAGCACATCTGCCTCCCACTGCAGCGGGTACACGCCGATCGGTGCAGCGGTACCGAGCGCACCTGTCGGGGCTGTGGACACGACCCGGGCCAGGGGGGGCCTTGTCATCGGCGATCGGCCAGCATGTCGCCCGCATGTGTGGTCAGCATTTCAGCCCTCACAAGGGGTAGGTCGTCGTGCAGGTGTCCGAGAGGACGCGGTCGCGGGCAGATCGTCTGTTGCCGGGTCTGCTCCACGCGCAGCGATTCGCTGTCCGTCACCGTGCTCGCCGCAGACCGGCGAGAATGCCACCATCAGGTTCTCCACATGTTACCCGCGGTCTACGGAGGCCCGGTGACTGTTCGTCGCCGAGTTGCGGTGCGGTCTCATCGCGGCGCCCGCGCCGACCCGGGTCGGACCAGGCACCACCGCGGCCGCTTCGTCCACGCCAACCGGACGGAATTGTTGAGGGAAGTTGATGGAGTGCCTGCCCTTCGCGGATGACCGTTGCGGCAGACCGATGTGGCGGCTACCGGGTTGGGCTGTACCCGCGAGGTCTGGGCGGCTTCTCGTGCGACCTCGACTGTGCCACGCCGAGGGATGGGATGTCACCCCGTCTGACAATCCGCGGCCCTCACGTGAGCTGGTTTGTCGGGGGCGGTGCCCGTCAACCAAACGACGGGCCGGCCCGATCGGTGACGTGGACGCCACTGGGCACGCCGCACTGCTGCCCCCTCTCCCCCAGGCGCAGCGGCGATTGGCGGCGACCCCAGTTGCTGGTATCGGCGCTGCGCCCTCCGGTACTCACGGAGCACTGTCATGCCGACCGGCGGTCGCGGTGGGATCGTCCGACCCGGAACCCGTCGCCCTGCCGCTGCCGCCGCTGCCGGTGGTGGCGTCGCGGATGTAGTGAACGACGCGTTGAAGCGCGCGCATGTGCTCGCCGATCCTGTCGACCGTGGCCGGGTCCTTCTCCGCGGTGCGGCGCCGGCTGGTACTCATGGCCAGGCCGATTGCGTACAGCTGCTGGATGACGTCGTCGGTGAGGTCCAGCTCGTGCAGCGCCTGTCTGTCCGCGGTGAGTTGCAACTGTTTTCGGGCGACGGCGAAGCGGACGGAGCGAGCCATGTCGTATCTGTCGGCGCGCAGTTTCACCAGATAGTCCTGGGCTCCAGCCAGACCTCCCAGTCCAGGCAGCTTGCCGCCCTGTCCGACTGGACCGCCAGGAAACACCTCACCCGATCTGCTCAGCGTGCTGATCGGCGCTGCCCACAGCCGTTTGTGGATGGTTCATCGTTGCCTCCTGCTGGCCAAAATAACCCCGGGCCAGGGGTCCGTCGCCCCACCCGGGAAGTGGTTGCCGTGCGGGCACGGCCAGAGCGACCCCTCGCGCCGTGTCCCGGCCGACTCGCCGACGCCCGAAGCCGCCCGAACCAAGCCCTCCGGGATGTGCGCCCGTTCTCCGCATCCCCGGGCATTGGTCTGCCGGTGCCAGAGCACAAGGCCCCTTCAGCGTTGGACGCCCGGCAAGCACACCGGGGTGGGCGCCGCCGAACGGGCACGACGCCCGCTCGAACCGGACCTCCGCGCCACCTTCGCTTCCGCATGGACGCCGAAATGCCATGCGGCAAAAGCATTTTCGACGAAGGTACGGAACCCACGGGGCACTCCCGCGCGTAACCCACCTTGGCGGGCCCGGCGGTCGCGGCGCCATTAACCCCGCTCACTGCGATACCACGGGCTTTCGTCCGCACAATTCGGGACAGGCAGTAACCGGCAACATGGGTGGCCTATCTATCCGGTGAAACCGTCTTTCCAGACGTCATCTTTTTGTCCTGAGAATTGCCACTCAGCGGCATCGGCACCAACTGGAGGGCGTGCTCGCGCACTACCGGGTGAAATCCACCGTGCAGCTGCGTCATCGCAGGATTTTCAGGGGTCGGGTAGCCCGGCGGAGTTTCACCGCCGGGCTACCCGAACCGTGGGGTTGGCCGACACCGGGACGTGCGGACCCCTTGCGGTACTACCGCGGTCCCCGGCACGGTGCCATCGACTGTCTGCAGCGGGCGGTCGGCCACCGCCCGCATGCCACGCCCACCTCCGGAAGCCGACAAAAGGGGGCACCCCCGGGTTCGTGGGTGGTGAACACACCACTGACACCAACCGCGCCGGACATGCAGGTCTTCGGCGGATCGATGCCGATCACGATTACGGCACAGTCTCCGACCCCGGCGGTCCCCGATTCGGGGGTATTCGCGATACCCACAGTGACGGCGACCTCATCCGAGCGAGCCGACGACGCCGTCACGCGAGCACGACGGAAGCGCGCTGGTTACTCGATGATGGCGGGGGTGCGGCACTGCGGCGAATACGCCGCAGGCGACTACAGTCGGTACTAGTTGGCCTACTGAAAGTGATGCCTGTCAATCCGCACTCCTTGGGCGACAAGGGTGAGTTCACGGACATATGGTCCGCTGCACGGAGCGGCGACTCCGAGCATTGCCCGGTGTCCCGGCCCGTGGCCGATCCGGCGGTGCGAGCGTTCCAGAGATCGGTGTCGTCGCGATCGGAGGGGGAGCAGTGCCCAAGCTACGAGTGTTCGTAGTCGATGACCACGAAATGGTGCGGCGAGGGGTGACCGACCTGCTCAACGAGGCCGACGACCTAACCGTGGTCGGCCAAGCGTCCACAGTGGCGCAGGCGTTGGCGCGCCTGCCGGCGATGCATCCGGATGTGGCGGTGCTGGACGTGCGGTTGCCCGACGGCAGTGGCGTCGAGTTGTGCCGCGAGCTGCTGTCTCGTTTTCCCGAACTGCGGTGCCTCATGCTCACCTCCTTTCCCGAGGAACAGGCGATGATGGAGGCGTTCCTGGCCGGCGCCGCCGGGTTCGTGATCAAGGACATCACTGGGGTGGATCTGGTTGCGGCTGTCCGCACGGTTTGCACCGGCCGTTCGCTGCTGGACCCGCGGGCCGCGGCCGTGGTGATGGGTCGGTTGCAGTCGGCCGCGCCCGCGGCGGGCCCGCTGGCGGTGCTCACCGAGCATGAACGAACCACGCTCGACCTGATCGGTGAGGGGTTGAGCAACCGGCAGATCGCCGGGCGGATGTTCGTGGCTGAGAAAACGGTGAAGAACTACGTGTCCCATGTACTGACCAAACTGGGGATGACCAGCCGGACCCAGGTCGCCGTGCTGGCTACCCATGTCCGCGACGGCCAGGCCACGGCACAGGGCTGACCGCTGCGGGGCCCGGGGAGCCACCCGCCGCTCTCGACCAGCGTCGACGTGAGCCCGCCCGGCCGATCGGGTCGTTTGGCAGGGCAGAACCGGAGCCGGCCAATGGCACCCGTTCCGGTCCCTCAGCAAGAACCAAAACTACGGCAGGGCGCGGCATGTCGCTCCAAAGCCGCTGGTCAGGCACCCACTGCAACGTCACAAGAGCCGCTTCGCCCCGGTGCGTGTTCAGAGTCTTCGAGCATCCCGGTGAACGGGGTGATGCCCACCCCCGGCGGCGATCATCACCGTGCGGGAAAACGGCGAATGTCGTCGGTGAGTGTCCCGTAGGGGCCTTCGGTGGTGACCCGTTGGCTGCCGCCACCGACGGTTTGTACTGTGACGCGCAGCTTCTCGGGGTGTGGGGCAGGACAGCGGCCAATGTTCCGAAATACAGGGTCCACCAGTAGACCTGGGTCCATAGGTCGTGAAAGTGGGTGCCGTCAAAGATCTGGTGCGGCAGCGCTAGCGCCATTCCGAGGTAGGCCTAGCATCACCACCGTGCAAACCCACGTCGCCAGGCTGATGGACCGCACCGGCCCCAACAGTCGTGTCCAACTCGCCGTACTCGCCGTCCGCCACAACATCAGCCCATGACTCGGGTCCAGACCACACCCCTTTTCAAGTCGGGTTTGCCGACGCCACGGCAAGGCGGTCCCCCGCCGGGACGACACAGCGTGATCCCCGGCGACCGCCGACCGGTACCCGGCCGGTCCCACCGCCCGCGCGTACGACATGCTTGAGGCGCGGCGGTAATACAGGAAGGTCGTCGTCCCCACTACCGGACATCCTTTCTGACACGTGCCGAACAGAGGAGAAGCCATGACCGCGCCCACCGGGCTGTACGCCGCCCGACTCGACATTGATTACCCGGACAAATTGAACCGGGTCACCACCGCGTTCCGGATCATCTGGATCATCCCCATCGCCATCGTCCTGAGTGTGCTGTCCGCGTACGCCGTCTCAACATCCACCGTGGTCACCAGGACGGGTGCGGTTATCACCGAGGTCACCCGCACCGGCGGCGGTATCCTCGGCGCCCTGTTTGCGGCCACCCTGCTGATGATCCTGTTCCGGCAGCGGTACCCCCGCTGGTGGTTCGACTTCGCCTTGCAGTTCCACCGCTTCTCCGCCCGCGTCGGCGCGTACGGCGCCCTGCTCACCGACCGATACCCCTCCACCGTCGAGGAACAGTCCGTGCACCTGGATATCGACTACCCCGACGCCGAAAACGACCTCAACCGGTGGCTTCCACTGGTGAAATGGCTGTTGGTGATCCCGCACCTCATCGTTCTGTTCTTCCTGTTCATCGGCGCGCTGTTCGCGGTCATCATCGCCTGGTTCGCCATCCTGTTCACCGGCCGATATCCACGCGGCCTGTTCAACTATGTCGTCGGAGTCGGACGTTGGTCGCTGCGCGTCACCGCCTACGCCACCCTGCTCGTCACCGACCGTTACCCACCGTTCAGCCTCCGCTGAGCGGGATTGCGGCGAGATCATCGGACGGCCGACCAGCCGCGCTGGGCGGAGCCTGCACGCGACGCTCGAGTCACGAGTCACGAGTCACGAGCCACGAGTCACGAGTCACGAGTCACGAGTCACGAGTCACGAGTCACGAGTCACGAGTAGAACCCGCCGCGACACCCCGCTGGGGTCCCCCCGGCCGCGCACGTCCTGTGTCGTGTGACGGTGGGGTTAACTCTGCACCAACATCAACGTCCCGCACTCCAACAGTTCACAAGTTAGCTACGGATTCAGCTAATCTGCTAACAGGGTGAGACGCGCCCCGTTGCCGGATCGGCCACAACCCGAACGGTTTCACAGCACCGGAGAAGGCCATGACAACATGACCGACAGTCCGAACGCGGCGACTACCGGGGTGGATCCCTACGCTGAGGCCCGCCTTGCGGACGTCACCTCGACGTCCCCACCGGCACCAGGCAGGTGCCGGGCTGGAGATGAGTCTCCGAGAGCGGCCAAGCATTGTGAGGTACGCGCGTCGCCGCCGCCCTGGTCGCCACGACTGGAATACCAGCAACACCGGTTCCGACTGCGCTCGGGGGACTGGGTGTCGGTTCGGCGGCTGTGCCCGGAGGACGCGCCGGCCCTTGCCGCCTTCGTCGAGCGGCTGAGCGCACAATCGCGCTACCGCCGGTTCCATTCCGCCCTTCCGCGGCTGACCGGGCAAATGATCAGCTACCTGACCGACATCGACCACCACGACCACGAGGCACTCATCGCTGTGCCACCGGGAACGGGCGGGGTCATCGTCGGCGTCGCCCGATTCATCCGCGACCCGGCGCATCCGGACACCGCGGAAGTTGCTGTCGTGGTCGCCGATTCCTGGCAGCGGCACGGCCTGGGCACGTTGCTACTGCGCCGGCTCGCGCGACGTGCCCGTGAGGTGGGCATCAGCTCCGTCACCGGGGACATCCTGGCCGAGAACCACCCGACCATCAGGCTCGCGCGGCGGTTGGGCGTCCGATCCATGGCCAACCACGGGTCAACGGTGGCCACACGAATGGACATCTCCGATTGGGCGGTCGATGATTCCGATGCCGGTTCGCTACTGCGGACGCTGATCGCCGCCGAAGTCACCTTGCTGCCGCGGCTGGTCCAACCGATGCTCGACTTGTCTGTCGATCTCATCCGACGCTCATGGCGCCAGTCAGCCACATTGCCTGATCGGCACCGCAACTCACACTCAACGATGGTCAAGGTCAGCGAGCGGGTCGGCCTTTGCTGATCGATGCCAGTTTGGGTTCCGGGCGCAACACCGGGCGCAGTTCCTCGAGCACCGACGCATCAGCGATGGTGGGCGGAACCACGACGTCGCGTCCGTCAGCGATGCTGCTCATGGTCATGCGCAAGATCTTTCCCGAGCGGGTCCTCGGCAGCGCGGCGACGATGTCGACCTGGCGGATTCCGGTGACCGCCCCGATCTGGTCGCGGACCAGTTGCACCAGTTCGGCGCAGAGCCGCGCCTGGGACACCTCGTCCGCCGGCACGTCGGAACGCAGCACCACGAGGCCGCGGGGAATCTGTCCGTTGATGGCGTCGGCGACACCGAACACCGCGCATTCGGCGACGTCCGGGTGCGAGGCCAGGATCTCTTCCATGGCACCGGTGGACAGCCGGTTGCCGGCGACGTTGATCACATCGTCGGTGCGGCCCATCACGTACAGGTACCCGTCCGCGTCGAGGTGACCGCCGTCACCCGTGAGGTAGTAGCCCGGAAATGCCGCCAGGTACGACCGCAGGAATCGCGCGTCGTCGTTCCAGAGCCGGGGCAGCGCCCCGGGGGGCAGCGGCAATTTGATCACGATCGCACCGTCCTGACCGGCCGGGGCTGACGTACCGTCCAGGGCCAGGACCCGCACGTCCCACCCGGGGAGCGGACGGGACGGCGAACCCGGCTTCATCGGCAGTACCTCGATCCCGGCCGGGTTGGCCACGATCGGCCAGCCCGACTCGGTCTGCCACCAATGATCGATCACCGGCACCCCCAGCAGATCCGTTGCCCAGCGGTAGGTTTGCGGTTCCAACCGTTCACCTGCCACGAACAGGTACTTCAACGCGGACAGGTCGTGGCCGGCCAGCAGCCCGCCGTGCGGATCCCTTTTCCTGATCGCCCGCAGCGCGCTGGGCGCAGCGAACAGGGTCTTCACCCGGTACTCGGAGGCGATCCGCCAGAACTGCCCGGCGTCCGGGGTACCGACCGGTTCGCCCTCGTACAGCACCGTCGTCGCGCCGACCAGCAACGGCCCGTACACGGTGTAGGAATGCCCCACCACCCAACCGAGATCCGACGCGGTGAACATGGTTTCCCCGGCACCGATGTCGTATACGTTCCTCATCGACCAGGCCAACGCCACCGCGTGACCACCGCTGTCCCGTACGACGCCCTTCGGTCTCCCGGTCGTCCCCGAGGTGTACAGGATGTACAGCGGATCGGTAGCGGCGACCATCACCGGATCGACAGGCGTCGCCGACGCCATGGCTTTGGTCCAGTTGATGTCGTCCGGCCCCAGCACGGCCTCCTGGCGCTGCTGCACGATGACCCGCTTGCCGGGTCGATGCTCCGCCAACTCGATCGCCCGGTTCAGCCGCGGGAGGTATCCGACGACCTTCTTCCCCTCGATGCCGCTGGACGCCGACACGATCACCTTCGGTGTCGCATCGTCTATCCGCAACGCCAGTTCCTTCGGCGCGAATCCGCCGAACACCACCGAGTGCACCGCACCCAACCGTGCGCAACCCAACATCGCGATGATCGCCTGCGGAATCATCGGCATGTAGATCAGGACGCGGTCGCCCTTGCCGACTCCCAAACCTGCCAGCACCCCGGCAAACAAGGCGACCTCGTCACGCAACTTCCGGTAGCTCAACGTGCGCTTCACGCCGGTCACCGGGCTGTCGTAGATCACTGCGGCCTGCTCACCCCGTCCGGCCTCCACATGCCGGTCCACCGCGTTGTAGGCAACGTTCAGCTTCCCGTCCGGGAACCACCGAAAGAACGGCGGGTCCGACGAATCCAAAGCGCTCACCGGAGCCACGGCCCAGTCGATCGCTTCCGCCGCGCTCAACCAGAAGCCTTCAGGGTCGGTCACACTCGCCCGGAGCACCGCGTCGTACCTACTCATGGCCCGTCCTTCAGTTGCACTGTCGCCCGGGTGAACATCGCCCAACCTGTCGGAGTGTGACCCACCACCCTCGGCGCGACCCGCGTCACACCCGATCCGACCGGATGCCACCCAGAACTGGTAGAGCCAAAAGACCCCGAGATGCTGAAGAGCGACCGAGACGGGCCAGGCGGAGACCGCGGCGTTGTCGTGCGCGCGACGACCGATTGAGGGCCGATTCCGAACCGAAGGTAGACAGCGCGAACGTCTTCGTCTTTAGTTGTCCCGCCGGTCTGCGGGAAAGAAGGTCGCGGCGAGCGGCCGTTCGTCACCGAGGGCGGTAGTGGCCGAGGGCCGTAGTGGCCGAGGGCGAAATAGCCGGTGTCGAAGGCGAATTCGTGGACCCGCAAGTCAGGGACGAACTCGGCCAACAGCTTCCACGGCTTGTCAAAGCCGGTGAAGTCCGCGACCGTTGCCGGGAACCCCCGCTCACCGGCGCGGCTGCTTGCCCATCGGGCTCGTTGTCGATCGGGGCTCGCTATCGATCCGGGGCGTCGCGAGGTCGTCGTCTCGCAGGCTCTCGCCTGCCGTGAGTCGCCAGGAGCGCAGGGGACGGAGCAACGAGTTCTTCTTGTCGTGGTGGCCTGTCATCCGGAGCAGGATGTCGGCCAACGCCGTGACCGCATCCAGGATGTACGGGCCCTTGTTCAGCATGACGCATTCCGCGCGGACTCCCATGGCCGCGTCGGTGATTTCCGCCCGTGACGGCCGGCCGGTGCGGGCCAGTTGGTCGAGCACCTGGGTCGCCCAGATGACCGGCAGGTGGGCAGCCTCGCACAGCCACAGGATCTCCTCCTGCAACTCGGCCAGCCGGTCGTAGCCGCATTCGCCGGCAAGGTCTCCCCGCGCGATCATGACGCCGGTGTGCGGGCGTCGCAGTGCGGTCATCAGAATCGCGGGTAGGTGCTGGAATGCCTGCGCGGTCTCGACTTTGATGACCACGCCGAGCCGACGGTCACCGAGCTCGCTCAACGCGGTCAGCAGATCCTGGACATCGTCCTCATTGCGGGCGAACGACAGCTCGACGAGATCGGCATGGTCGATGATGAACGGCAGGTTCGCGCGGTCGGCCATGGTGAGCGCGTGGATCGGCAGAATAGTGTCGGGCAGATTGATACCCTTGCCCGCCGGCAGTCGTGAGCCGCTGATCGCGGCGTTGGTGATGCGGATGGTGAAATGGTCATCGTCGGCAGCGATGACCTCACCACTCATCTTGCCGTCGTCCAGGTGGACCGCGTGTCCGACGTGGACACGACCGAACGCCTCCGGCAGGGTGCAGCCGATCCTGGCCGGCGCGTCAAAGGTGACGGGTGCCGGACTGCAATCACGAGTCAGCGTCAGGCTGTCGCCTCGTCGCAGGGTGAGGAATTGTTCAAGGGGTGGGAGCGTCCCTACCGCGGCCCCGTCGCCAGCGCGCGTCCGCATCACGGTTCCGGTTGCGATGTAAGCGGTGTGCCAGGTGGCGATCAGCGTTCCAGTCGCGTCGGTGGTCTCGACGACCAGGTGCCGGCGGGCGTCCCGAGTGTCCGCCAGTTCGGCCCTATCGTCGACACACAAGCCAGTCAGCCAGTTTTCGGGCATCTGTAGCACCGGAAGCCCCGGATGTGGCGGCGGCACAGGGTTTTCCGCCGGGGTCAGCCAGCACCGGGCCGGCGCCGTGACCCGGCCGAGCTTGTCCCGGGTGGGGCGCAGCTTGATCACCCGCGGCCCGTCGGTCAAGGGACCCGTGCGGACCTTCGGACCCGAGAGGTCCATCGCCACCAGACACGTCCGACCGGCGGCCGCACTTGCCGCTCGAACGTGGCCGATCATCGCCGCCCACACGTCGATGCCGTCGTGAGCGCGGTTGATCCGCGCCAGATTCATCCCGTCCTCGACCAGCGCCAGCACCAGCGTCGGATCCGTTGCTGCCTCCGGGGGCAACGTCACCATGATCCGCGTCTGTCGATCGGCTGGCTCGGGCCCGAACAACTGCACGGCACGGCGACGTAGCAGACGCGGACCCTCTCCGAACCCGACGACCGGCTCGCGACGGTTGTTCGCTTGTCCCAGCAACGCCTCGACGGTGGCGGCGATCGCCTCGAGTGTGGCCTGCACGTGGGGTTCACATCGCCCCAACGATGACAACCCGAACGCGGCGAGTTCCAATTGGAGCTCCCGCAGTTCACATTGCCGGATCGCCCAGTAGTGCGCCAGGTTCACCGCGCTGGTCAGATTGGTCTCGTCAACCGAGGCGATCTGGGTCGCCCACACGTTCTCCGCATCGACCAACCGATCCCGCAGTTGGTGAATCTTCTCGGCCAAGGTCGCCAGAACGGCGTCGTTGGTCAATCCCTCGGTCGCCGGAGGTGACTCCGTCCTGGCATTGTCGAGGTGGTCGGTGGACCCACCGTCCATCGTGCCGTTCAGTCCGCTGCTCACCGGGATGCTTCGTCCATGATCGGGCCAGTACAGCCGAGCAAGATGAACAGTCGGGGTTCAAACAGACGAACAAGACCTACCTGCAATGGGCCGCCGGCGGCGCCGCACCGCGACCACCGGTCGGCTGGGCATCACATCGTTGCAGCCATCTCGCCTTCTTCCGCGGTCCACCCGATTGCGGGTCGGGGCAGGGCGCGTCGTCACGTCTCGCCCACGGCCAACCTCGTGGCCACGAGCCCAGAGTCATGCCTATCTGGCAAGCATGCTGGTGTGATTGACGTTTCGGATCGCCATCGCGCCCAGCACCAGGGCCAGGATCGCCAGAACGGGTGTGGCGATGCTCCACCAGGTGATCACGGCAAGCGGCAACGCGCCCAGCACAAGGACCGCGACGGCCGCCGCGAGGTATCGGCGGCCGAGGGCGACCGCGGCCAGGATCGCCACGCCGCCGGCCAGCCCCCAGACCCGGTCCCATCCGTGCGCGGCAGTTCCCACCCAGAGGTAGAGCAGCGCGACAATGGTGACCAGCACGACGGGCCAGGTCCGCCGCAGCGTCTCGTTCATGGGAACGTCCTTCCGCGATTTCAGCTTGTTACGTCGGTGTAGGGGCGCCGGGGGCTGGGCGGCGGGGTCGCGGTGGGGTATCCGATCCGGAAGGTCATGATCGCGTGGCTACCGGCCGGAAGCATGCCGGCGGCCGCATCGCCGAATTCGGGGTCAAGCCCCGCGGAGATTTCTCGGTCGATGCGTTCGGGGATCTGGCACAGCGGTTGCATGGCCAGCCCGTTGGCGGTGGCCGCCAGATGCATGCGCTGCCAGACCCGTCCGGTCTGCACGAGTTGGGCAGCGTCGCGTGGGTCCGGCACGATCAGGGCACCGAACGCGGCCGCAGTGGGGAGTTGGGTGTCGCGCGTGCCGGTGAGCCAACCGCTGTTGTTCTGCTCCTGGGATACCGGAAGCAGCTTGGCCAGGGCCCGGATGAACGCGGACTGGCCGGACGGGTCGATGGTGATTCCGTCCTTCATTTCCTGAATGTCCTGCCAGTCGGTGCGGTACCACCGGTAATCGTCCGCGGCCTGTTGCGGGTCGGCGATGATGGCCTCGGTAGCTCTGACAGTCAGGTTGCTGAACGCGCGTTTCTCCTCGTCGGTGGTGAACCAGACAACCTCGGTGCCGGGCACGTCGACCAGGGCGCCGAGCGCGTCGAGCTGCTGACTGGCCACCGGCCTGGTGGTGTCGTAGGCGCCGCGGTTGGTGTGCCTGGAGGTGATGGCGTCGAACAGCGGCGATCGTGACGCTGTCGTCGGGGTGAGCGTGACGGTGGCGATGTGGGTGGCGTCGGCCGGGTCCGGCAGCAACACGACCTGCGCGGTGAGGCCGCTCGGCGGACCGGCCAGCACGAGGTTCTCCAATGCACAGCCCAGCGAGAGGTGCAATTCCCGCAGCAACGGGTCCATTGCCCCGATCGTGCGGGTCATGTCGGCGAACAGCTCGATCCGCTCACCGGAAACGATGAACAGCCAGGGTTGGGTGTTGTGGGCGTTGGCGGCCAGGACCGCGGCCCGTACGAGATTGCGCGGGTCCTGACCTGTGGGGTCCGCTTCATCCCAGGCCGTGTAGGCCGGCCCGGTGCCGGTGGCGAATACGCCTCCGTCGATGGCCCGCCAGGTCAGGCCGGTGGCTCCGGCCACCGCAACCACACCGACCCCGAGACCGAGGAACTGCAAGGCGGTCCGCCGGGTCACCGGCCTGGCGGCCGTCAGCCGGTCGGTAGGTGGCCCCACATCGGTCTGCATATCGCTTGTTCCTTTCCTGGCAATGGACATGCGGGCGTTGCCGAGGGGCTCACCCGGACCGAAGCACACACGCAACGTTTCAACCCGAATGAGTGGCATGGCCCAAGCAGTTTCAACAGCGGGTCAGTCATGCCTGCCGAACCCAAGGGGTCAAGAGAAGAGGCCTTGTGCCAGAGCTGAGAGCCAGGGCATATCTCGAGAAACGGGAAGCCCGGAAAGGGGATTTGGCGGTCAAACACACTGCCGGTGTCGCGGCCTTGCGGTGGCGACACCGCTCCAAAGCCGGCTGTCGTGGTCAGCGCCCCCGACACTACAGGTCACCGGAACCCCCGCCGACCAGGCAGCAACGCGGGACGCCAGATGACCGCCCGCGACCCCAAGGTTCACCGCGGGGTGCCTGCGGGTCATTCGGCCCTTGTCGCAGGGCTCTTGGCACCTACATGCTGCGGCTATGAAAGTTCCTACCCGCCTTGGCATCCTGGCTGCCGTCGCCGCGTCTGCGTTCGCCTACGCCCGTGTTGTGCGTCCATGGCAGCTCACCTGGGGCGCGACACCCGACGAGGCGACCCGGGCACTGCCCGGCGATGATCTCGTAGCGGGCACCTATCGCACGACCCACGCGGTGACGATCGCCAGACCTCCGGGCGAGGTCTGGCCGTGGCTGGTGCAGATGGGCTACGAACGCGGCGGGTGGTACAGCTACGACCGGCTCGAACGTGCAGTCGGCATCGGGGACTTCGCCGAGGGCGGGAGCGCCCGGCGGATCGTCCCGCATCTGCAGTCACTCTCCCTCGGCGATACTGTCGCGCTGTCCGAGAACGGCGGGTTCACCGTCGTCGGCCTGGACCCGGCGCGGAGCCTGGTGCTGCGCATTCCGATGGACCCGTTGACAGGCGGCGCCGCGTCGGCACATTCGCGGGTAGTCCTGGATTGGACGTGGGCCTTCGTGCTGGAACCGGTCGATCAGGGATGCCGGCTTCTGATCCGGGTCCGCGGCGACCTGCGACCCCACTGGCTGACGCCCGCACTTCTCCTGCTCGACCCCGTCCACCTGATCATGGAGCGGAAAATGCTCCGGACCATCAAGCAATGTGCGGAGGGGCACGGACCCCCAGGTGACGGCACTCGTTCACCAGTGAAGCCGGCGTCGTGACGACCAGCCGGACCGCGCGCTCCGAAACCCCTTTCGGCCCAGGCCTTCTCGTTGTCGCCGCCCGTGAATCCGCTGCCGCGCGAAGGTGAGTGCCGCCGGTTGCAGGCGGTGAGCCAGCTCGCCCATGAGCCCACAGTTGCAGGGCCTCGTGGGACCTAGGGCCCTATGTCGCAGCGGTATTCGCGGTGAAGCATCGAACAAGGTGCGGTGCGCTGATCGGAGGTTCGGGTATGGGTATCCAGCGGGCCAGTCCCAACGATGTGATGGAGTTGGTGTGCGACGTCTCCGGCACGTCGATGCAGGTCGCGGCCGTCCTGGTGCTGCAGACTCGGTCGCCGTTCGAGCTTGCGGCGGTGCGGTCCGCGATCGCGGACCGCGTCATGGCAGTGCCGCGGCTGCGGCAATGTCTTCTCGACGCTCCGTTCGCCTGCGGTCGTCCGGTGTGGATTGACGATCCCGGGTTCGACATCAGCAATCACGTGACGTCGGCCGAATGCGCTGCACCCGGCGACGAACCTGCGCTTCTCGAGGTGGTCGCCCAGAGGATCACCGAGCGGCTGCCGCCCGGCCGGCCTTTGTGGTCGGCCACCCTGATCACCGGCCTGGCGGACGGTCACGCCGCACTGACGGTGGTCTTTCATCATGTCCTCGCGGACGGGATCGGCGGGCTGGCCGTGCTGGCGCAGCTGGTCGACGGCATCACGATCCGGCCGGACCCCGCCTTTCCACGGCGGCCCCCGCGCGGCCGGGATCTGTTCCTCGACGCGGCCCGCTCACGGCTGCGCGCCGTTGGCCGGCTGCCGGCCGGGATGGGTCGGCTCCGGGCCGCCGTTCGCGAACTCGGCGGCAGCCACGGCGCCCGCGCGGCGCGATGTTCGCTCAACCGTCCGATCGGCACGAGCCGAGGACTGGGGGTGGCTCGGGTTGACCTGGCCGCCGTCCGCGCCGCGGCGCACGCCCAGGGCGGCACGGTCAACGACGTCATACTCACGGCGGTGACCGGCGCCCTGCGAACGGTGCTGGCCGGCCGCGGCGAGCGCGTCGACCGGCTGGTGGTCTCCATCCCGGTCTCGGCCCGCCGCGACCCAACCGCGACCGAGCTGGGCAATGAGGTCGGCGTCATCCCCGTCGAGGTCCCGACGACCGGCTTGCCGACCCAGCGGCTCGCGGACACGGCGGCGATCACCCGGCAACGGAAAACAGCCGCGCGAGGCTCCTCGGCGGCGCTGATCGGGCCGGTGTTCCGCGTTCTGGCCAGAGCCGGCGTGTTCGGATGGTTCGTCGACCGGCAACAACTGATCAACACCTTCCTCAGCAACCTCCGCGGACCTGAGCAGCGCCTGTCATTCCTCTGCGCACCGGTTGTCGAGGTGATCCCCGTGGGGGCGATCTCCGGCAATGTCACCGTCGCCTTCGCGGCGCTGTCGTACGCGGGGCGGCTGACCGTCACCGTGATCGCGGATCCGGACCGTTGTCCGGACCTGCAGGACGTTGCGCAGGCGTTGCAGCGGGAGCTTCTGATCGTCACGGGCGGCGATGCCCCGCACCACCGTCCCCAGCCCCCCGACGACCGTGGGCTGTGGCCTTCGCCCGATCCGTCTGTCAACCCCGACACCACGATCAGCGTTACACCAACCTGAACGCGGCAGACGAGAATCCCGGTGGCACAAAGGAAGAGCGGGAGGTCGTGATGTCCCCGCCGATCGGGCGAGCCGTGCTCGCGTTGAGCGGGCTGGGCTTTCCGCTGACCCAACTGGCGATCCGACGCTTCGGCAGGCCGGGCGCGGTTGCGGTCGAGGGGGTGTGCGGTGGGCTGCTGGTCCGGGACGCCGCCATGATCGCGGTCGGCGTGCCGGGTCGGTTGCGCCGCGGTCCCGCCGTCCTGCTGTGGCTCGAAGCCGCGGTGGCGGGGGCCGCGGTGGTCGCGGGTCTTCGACCGGTGATGGATGCCGATGCGCTGCTCCGCGCCGCCGGGCAAGGCCGTCCCGATCGACTCGAAGCCGCACGCCGAGTCGCCATCGGGGCGCTGTTCGGGATACATACCGTGCGGTTCCGCATCTACCTGCAACCCGATTCCGGGCGCAAGAACGGCGAACCGGAAGACACATTCCTTTCGGGTTTGGCGCCGATGGCGCGTGGCGCGCGAGGGTAGGAATCGGCTGGCGATCAGCTATTGCCCTGCGCCGGGCTCCGTTCGGTCATCATCGGCGTCGGTGGTCAGGCGGCATCACAGGAGCGGGCCACTGGCCAACGCAGCGCGTACCGCGTCCTCGAATTGCTGCAGCTGTTTTCCGAGCCTTCTTGCTGGGTTCACGCAAAGGTCCACGGGGTCGTGGACCTCCGGGTCCAGCATGTGCGTCGTCCCTCCATCCGCCTTGCCCAGGAGAACGATGATCAATTCGTCCGGGTTCCGGCGCGGGATCCGCACCGCACCCGTGGATGCCACCTCTCACCGTGAGTGTTGTTGCGGTACCGGGTTCGTCGACCGCCGTGCTGCCAGCGAACACCCGATGATCGTCGTCAACGACCTCCGGCCGACTCCAGCAGCCGTCCAGAGAGGAACCGTCGGGCGGGTGTGCCCCTGTTGGGGTTCTCCGAACTCCGACCTCGCCGGGTCGCTGGCCTCGTGCGCACCACCTACTCGAAAGGGAACACAATCATGACTCGTCGCGCGAAGATCGTTTGCACCATGGGCCCGGCGACCTCCTCCGAGGAGGGAATCGCCGCTCTGCTGGACGCGGGCATGAACGTCGCGCGGATGAACTTCTCGCACGGCGAGCATGCTGATCACGAGCAGGTCCATTTCCTCCTGCGGGCGGCGGCGAAGTCCGCGGACAAGGCGCTGGCCATCCTGGCCGACCTGCAGGGGCCGAAGATCCGTCTCGGCCGGTTCGAGGAGGGCCCGCACGACTGGCCTACCGGCGAGCAGGTCACCATCACGGTCGAGGACATCGTCGGCAGCCGCAACCGGGTGTCCACCACGTACCGCGGGCTGGCCCAGGACGCCCGGCCGGGCGACCGGCTGCTCATCGACGACGGCAAGGTCGGGCTGGTCGTCACCCAAGTCGCCGGGAGCGATGTGATCTGTTCGGTCACCGAGGGCGGCCCGGTCTCGAACAACAAGGGCATCTCGCTGCCCGGGATGAACGTCTCCGTCCCGGCGATGTCCGAGAAGGACATCGGGGACCTGAAGTTCGCGCTGTCGCTGGGCGTGGACGTGGTGGCGTTGTCGTTCGTGCGGTCGCCCAACGACGTAGACCTGGTGAAACAGGTGATGGACGAAGCGGGCGCGGCGCGTGTCCCCTCATCGCGAAGATCGAGAAGCCCGAAGCTGTCGCCAATCTCGACGAGATCGTGCTGGCGTTCGACGGGATCATGGTGGCCCGCGGCGATCTGGGCGTTGAGCTGCCGCTGGAGCAGGTGCCGCTGGTGCAGAAGCGGGCCGTGCAGATCGCCAGGGAGAACGCCAAGCCGGTCATCGTCGCCACCCAGATGCTCGACTCGATGATCGAACACTCCCGGCCGACCCGGGCCGAGGCCTCGGATGTCGCGAACGCCGTGTTGGACGGCGCGGACGCGGTGATGCTGTCCGGCGAGACGTCGGTCGGCAAGTACCCGATCATCGCGGTCCGGACCATGGCCAAGATCATCGAGGCGGTGGAGGACGAGTCGGTGACGGTGCCGCCGCTGACCCACGTGCCGCGGACACGGCGCGGGGTGCTGTCCTACGCGGCGCGGGACATCGGTGAGCGGCTCGACGCCAAGGCCCTGGTCGCGTTCACGCATTCCGGTGACACCGTCCGCCGGCTGGCCCGGCTGCACACTCCGCTGCCGCTGCTCGCGTTCACCCCGCTTGAGGCCACCCGCAACCAGCTGGCGCTGACCTGGGGTGTCCGTACCTTCGTCGTCCCGGCGGTGGACGACACCGACAAGATGATCGAACAGGTGGACCACGCGATGCTCAGGATCCCCGGCTACCAGCCCGGTGACACCCGTGGTCATCATCACCGGCTCACCACCCAACCAATCCGGGTCGACCAACCTGATCCGTGTCCACCGGCTCAGCCACAACAGTGAGCCCATGCAGGTGCCCGGCATCCAGCGGGGCCCGTTCAGCTGATAGGGCCGCCCGTGGACCTCGACCTCGTAGGCGTGGTCCGAACACGAGCCGCCGTCGTGATGTCACCTGCCGTTTGGGTCGTGGCATCAGGATGGGGTGATGACGAGATGGTTGGACCACGCCGCAGCGGTGAGGGCGCGGAACGGTGCGCGATGACACTGTCCGAGGATGAGCAGCACATCCTGGATGAGATCGAGACCTTCACCCGATCAGCCGATCCCGGGTTCGCGGCGAACCTGAATCTGGTGGCCGCGCAGGCGCGGCGGCGGAAGCGATTGGCGCTGTCTCGCTACGGGTTCTGGCTCGGGTTTGTCATCCTGATGGTCGGAGCAGGCTCAGCTCGAGGTCCGATCTCGGCCGGGGTACTCGTCGCCTGCTACGGACTGACCCTCATTGTGTGGGCAACGGTCATCATCGTGTGGGCAACGGTCATCGCTCAGCGGAATCGCGTTCGCCGGGAACGGCGACCGCCGACGGAACTGGATCCGGGAAACACCGAGAATGCGTGAACGAGAGCAACCTTTGCGCGCGGATCACCCCGGGCCTTCTGCGAAGAAACCCTGACCGCGGACCGTTGGCGACGCCCAGCTGGGGGGTGCCATCATCGATCGATGACAGATGACGACCAGATCCGGGCAGTCGCCGAGGTATCTCAGCGACTTGCCACTCAGGGTGGTCGGCTCGGTGGCGGAGTAGGTCGTCCTGCCAGCTGAACATTGGTGCAGACCAGCGCCGGTCTGTGATTCCCAAACGGGCTGATGGCCGCTGACTCCCCTGCTCGGCGGGAAACGGACCTCGATGACTGACTCGTCAGGCAGGGCGGGCGTTGACAGCGTCGCCCGTGCACCAGTCGCGGGTGTCGATGACCACACCCGGATGGAAGCACGGCCCTTCCGCTCCGACTCCGTCCGGAGATCAGGCCGTGCTTCCATCGATCGGGGTGGTCCGGGTGGCTGCTGTCAGTCCTTGGGGCTGTAGGTCGCCAGGGCCCAGATCACCGCGACATCCAGTGCGATGAGGACCAATGCCCAGATCGGGTAGTACGGGATGAACAGGAAGTTGGACAACGCGGACAGTGCTGCGACCGCGATACCGACGGCGCGGGCCCAGACCTGGCCGGTCAGGATGAAGAACCCGGTGACCGCGAGCACGATGCCCAGAATCAAGTGAATCCAGCCCCAACCACTGGTGCTGAATTCGTAAATGTTGTTCGGGGCGATCACGTAGAACCCGCCCTTGACGATCGCTGCCAGACCCTGGAAGAACTGGAACACACCGACGATCGCCAGTATGACGCCGGCGAAGAGGGTCAAGCCCGTCGCCCACGGATTCCCGGTACCGGATCCAGTCGGGCGGTTCATCGATGAATCGGTCGTCTGGGCTGCTGATGGTGAGCTCATATTCCTTCTCCTTCACGTTGAATGATGGTCTTCGGCGAGAATCGCTCGACCAGGAGGTGAACTGTTGGTGGAGAATGGATGTCGGTTCGGTTCGGGTGCGAGGGACCCTCATCTCACCCGAACGGCGGAGTTCGACCGAGAACAGGTGGAGTGCATCGATCAGGCGGACCTTGTAGATCGAGCGAAGTAAGTCGTTGCAGCCCTCCTCAATTGAGATTGGCGCGAAATCTCACGACAGTCATGTTACGCCGGATTGTGCTTCGACGATTCCGATTTCATCTAGCCTGGATTTTTCGCGCGGTTTCGGATGATGGCTTGATGCGGTTGAGATGTGCTGCGGGGTAAGGGGTTCGACTCCGAGAGTTGGCTGTGGGCCCGACTGTCGTGTCGGGTTGGCGCCGGTTCCACTTGCCGGGGTTGGGCTTTCGGGTCGCTGGGACA